>JAUYDO010000074.1 GCA_030691835.1 Dehalococcoidia bacterium
CATACAAGAAGAGAGTGTATTCTCCCAACAGGATTAAGTATCCCCTGATTAGAGTCGATTGGGACCCGGAAGGTGAGAGACATCCGGAGAACCGGGGCAAGAGTAAATTCAAGAGGATTTCCTGGGACGAGGCGGCTGATATAGTCGCCAGCGAGATAAAGAGGATACACAAGCAATACGGTCCTTTAGGAATTCTTGCGCAGGCAGACGGGCACGGCGAATGCAAGACTATTCATGCCGCGCACGGACAGCAGACCCTGCTCCTGGAAAAGATGGGAGGGTATACCCAGCAAGCCAGAAATCCGGATAGCTGGGAAGGGTGGTACTGGGGAGCAAAACACGTCTGGGGACAGGGCAACATCGGTATGATGAGACCGGCAGACAATATAGTGAAAGACATTACCGATAACTGCGATATGGTGCTGTTCTGGGGCTGTGACCCGGAAGCCACACCCTGGGGATTTACCGGACAGTTTGCCAGCCGGCTGTGCTTTTTCTGGTCGGAAGCCGGGATAAAGCAGGTGTATGTCTGCCCGGACCTGAACTACGGAGCGGCGGTCCACGCCGATAAATGGATTCCCATCTTGCCCAATACTGATGCCGCCCTGCAACTCGCCATCATTTATGTCTGGCTCACCGAAGGTACATACGATAAAGAGTATATCAGGACTCACACGGTGGGCTTTGATAAGGTCAGAGACTATGTGCTTGGCAAAGAAGACGGAGTGCCTAAAACACCGGAGTGGGCTTCCGGGAAATGCGGCGTCCCGGAATGGACTATCAAGGCGCTGGCGCGAGAATGGGCATCCAGAACAGTATCAATAGCCCACTATTTCGGGGGCTCCTATATCAGGGGCGCGTATTCACACGAGCCTGCCAGGTTGGAATGTATCCTGCTGGGAATGCGGGGGTTGGGAAAGCCCGGTGTGCACCAGTGTCAGATAAGCTATCAGGGAATGCCCAGAAACAAGGTGGTCAAAAGAGGGCTTTTGCATTCCGCCGCATTTAACCAGCGCGCGCTGAAGCCGGTTAAACCTACTCTGCTGGTAGATATGAAGCAACACATCCCCAAGACCCTTATCCAGAAAGCGATTACCGACCCGCCGGTGAGCAGCTGGGGCACCGGAGCCATAGATGCCGAGGTCGAAGACCAGTTCATAAAATACACGTACCCCATCCCTGAAAAGGATGGCGGCACCGAGATACACATGATATGGACCGATACCCCCTGCCGCACTACCTGCTGGAACTGCGGCAACGAGACGGTAGAGGCTATAAGAAGTCCGAAGATAGAATGCGTTGTCGCCCAGCATCCGTGGCTCGAGAACGACTGCCTCATTGCCGATATTATCCTGCCCGCCAATACCACTTTAGAGGTAGAGGACATAGTAACCAACCTGAGGGAAGGCGTCCAGTTCCAGAGCGCCGCGTTCCAGCGGCAAGCCATCAAGCCCGTAGGCGAGTCCAGGAGCGACTACCAGGTGGTCTGTGAAATAGCTAAGAGGCTGGGGATGCTCGAGAAGATTACCGAGGGTAAAACCGACGAAGAGCTGATGAAGAGCTACTTTAACACTTTAGGCATACAGAATTTTATAAGCTGGGACGAGTTCAAAGAGAAGGGGTATTTTGTATTTCCGGTAGCGGAGGACTGGGAGAAGGATACCGCTGGTCTGGCAAAGTTCTACGCAGACCCCGAGAAAAATCCGCTGCCGACGCCCTCGGGCAAGCTGGAGTTTTACTCCGAGAGATTAGCCAAACACTTCCCTGACGATAAAGAAAGACCGCCTATACCGAAGTGGATTGAAAAGAGCGAGACTCATGATGAAAGGCTCTCCAGCAAACGTGCTAATGTGTATCCCCTGCTCATCGTCTCCAACCACGGCAGATGGCGGGTGCACGCCCAGTGCGACGATATCCCCTGGACCCGGGAAGTCCTGACCTGCAAGGTAAAGGGGTCGGATGGCTACATGTATGAGCCGCTGTGGCTCCATCTCTCGGACGCCGCTAAGCGGGGAATAAAGAGCGGCGATATAGTCAAAGTGTTTAACGAGAGAGGCGCTGTCCTCGGTGGAGCGCTGGTCTGGGAAAGAATAATGCCCGGCGTGGTGTACATGGACCACGGGGCGAGGCTCGACTTTATTATTCCGGGAAAACTTGATAGAGGAGGCGCTATTAACCTCATTACGCCGGAGGGAATTACCTCTAAATACTGCGCTGGTGAGGCAACGAGTGGATTCCTGGTTGAGGTGGAGAGAGTCTCTATGGCGCAGATGGACGAATGGAAAAGACAATACCCTGAGGCATTTGCCCGGGAGTACGACCCGGCTTCCGGACTGCGCTTTAACGCCTGGGTTGAAGCAGGTGAGTAATAACGTATCCAAATATAGATAAAGGAGGTAGACCATGCCAGTAGTAATCGTGGAGATGTGGAAGGGACGCACCCCGGAGCAATACAAGCAGCTCGTGGAGGGTATCACCAGCTCGTTCGTAAAATTGGGAACCAAGGCGGAGGCGGTACAGATTATTCTCAAGGAGAACGACAAGAACCACTGGGCTATAGCCGGTAAGCTCTGCTCGGAGCAGTAATAATACCTGTCAGGAAAACACTGGCGCTGTGCCTCAGCACCTTGCCGCTTCCCGCGAGGGAAAGGCGGACTAAGCACGTTCGATTGGACATATCGCTCGTATTGTGGTTTAATGGATTTTGAATTCTAACACTGGCACAAGGAGTGAAATTTGGACGGCGGTAACGCACAACAGCCCGGTATCTGGCAAAACCTGATACTTCTGGTTCCCATCATCCTGATTCTGGTCTACAGCATCTGGCGGAGGCGCCAGCGCGCCAGCACCAAGCTCGAGGTAGCTGTCGGACTTTTATCTCATATCAATCACAACATCAAGGTCACGGAGTCCTATCTCAAAGACTGGCGGAGCATGAAGAAGTTCAAGACCGGGAACTGGCTCAAGCACAAGGACAAGATGGGCTTCCTCGACCCGGCGATTCAGACGGCGGTGAACGAAGCGTTCAACATGGCTAACGATTTCAACCAGCAGATAGATGGTGCCCGCAGGAGCAAAACGGCAAGTTACGTGGCTGGCTTGCCGGTGGAAAAGCTTAGGGAGCCGCTCACCAAAGCCAAGCAGGGCATCGTCGTGTGGGTTCAGGCGAACATTCAAACCGAGATGTGGCAGGGTCGCCGCCGCGGTCTTTTCGGCTAGAGCAGTACCCCCCTATAATTCTCCAAAGACGTCTGCATGAAGAGAACCGGCATCTTCTTTACCTATTTCCAGGGCGAAAGGCTCAGGGACTTTCCTGAGGCGCTAGCCGGCTTACTGGACAAGGACAATATAGCCTACTATGACGCCGTGTATAACCTGCGCAATGGACTCTACTACCTGGAACCGGTGCAGGAAGAGCTTCTGCTGAAGGTGCACTCCCGCGAGATGGTAGAGGAGGTCAAGCGCACCGGCGATTACGAATCCGCACTCTACTCAGCCGGGGGCACCGTCCACGCCGCCAACGAGATACGGCTGGGTAAGATTGATAATGCCTTCGTGTTCACCAGTTTCGGCGACCACCATGCGGGAAGGAATTTCTGCGGCGGCTGGTGCTACTTCAACGGCGCCGCATTAGCCATCGCCGACCTCAGAGACCATGGGGCAAAGCGCTTCTGCATCGTGGACACGGACAGTCACCACGGGGACGGCACCAGAGACATCTTCCGCGCTGACGCCGATGTGCTCCACGTCTGCTTCTGTCACCAGGACTACTCCGATAAGTACAACAAGGTGGATGTCATGATTCCCTACCGCACCACGGACGAAGAGTACGTGGCAAAGATGAAGCGGGAGTTTGTGCCCAGGGTGCTGGACTTCAAGCCGGAGTATATCTTCTGGGAGTATGGCTATGACGCCACGAAAGGCGAGTACGGGGACAAGGGCATATCGTGGGATGTGCACATCAGGTTTGCCGAGGTCATCAAGGGAGCGGCGGATAAAGCCTCAAATGGCAGGCTGATTACCATTCTCTGCGGCGGCTCGCGCCGTGACATAGCCACCTACACCATACCGCGCATCATCGCCACAATGGCTGAGCTACCTTCAGCAGGTTGACAGGGCTTCCGGGTCGTAGTTTACCGTGCCCATATCGGCGAGGTGAGCTTCCTTTAATTTCCTTAACCTTGCCTGGAAAGACTCCAGCGCGAGTCCCTCCGTGGACATGAGCAGGGCATCCTCTTTATTATCGGTATAGTAGCCGCGCCGTACCCCGACCTCGACAAAACCGTACTTCTCATACAGCTTATGGGCGGCTACATTGGACTTGCGCACCTCCAGCGTCATGATGCTGGCTTTGAGCTTATACGCCAGGTCCAGCCCGGCGATAAGCAGGAGCTCGCCCAGCCCCTGCTGGCGGCACTGCTCCCGCACCGCGATATTTATGATATGGGCTTCGTCAGCCATCATCCAGATACCGATAAAACCCATGATGTATTGAAGAGGAGCCTTTTGGGCGACGCGCGAACTACTGCCACGAAAAAGCTGTTTGATGCGGTGAGCCAGTCCGGAAGGCTCCTGCTCAGGCTTAACCGGCTCAGGGGTCCGCTCCTCCTCACCGTAAACCACGATGTAATGTGCCAGCCGGTTATCCAGCTCATGACGGAAGTTGACGGGAGGCCACATGGTCGGGAAGGCTTCCCGGTCAATCTGCGTTATCTGGGCAATATCTTCCTTGCACATCCGCCGCAGATGGTACGGCGGAGGTATCTTTACCTTAGAATCCTTTTCTGTTTCCAGCATTTGTGTTATCCGGGTGACCAGAGTGTACCCTGGGCGGTCTTTTTCTTGTACGGTACACCGAGATGCTCGTAAGCCAGCGCCGTAGCCAGCCTGCCCCGTGGCGTCCGTTCCAGGAATCCCAACTGCAAAAGGTACGGCTCGTAGACGTCCATTATGGTGTCCGCCTCTTCACTGATTGAGGCGGCGATGGTCTCCAGCCCCACCGGACCGCCGTTGAACTTATCTATTATGGTATGCAGGAGCTTGTGGTCTATCTCGTCCAGCCCGATTGGGTCCACCTCAAGCTTGCTCAGCGCCTCGACCGCCACGTTATGCGTGACGATGCCCTTCGCCTTAACCTGGGCAAAGTCCCTTACACGCTTAAGCAGTCGGTTAGCCACGCGGGGCGTGCCCCTGGCGCGGCAGGCTATCTCTTTCAGCCCGGCGGGGTCAGCCTTCACCTTGAGGATGACGGCGGAGCGCTTCAGGATTCTCTCTATGGACTCCTGGTCGTAGAAATCAAGACGGTGCACCATGCCGAACCTGTCACGGAGCGGCGGACTCAATAGCGCGTAGCGGGTGGTGGCTCCAATCAGGGTAAAGGGCGGCAGTTTCAGTCGCAGGCTCTTTGCCCCGGGACCCTTGCCTATAATGATGTCCAGGGCGAAGTCCTCCATCGCCGGGTACAGGATTTCCTCGACCACGCGGGCGAGGCGGTGGATTTCGTCGATGAAGAGGATATCGTGGTTGCGCAGGTTGGTGAGTATAGCCGCCAGCTCGCCGGTGCGCTCTATCGCGGGACCGGAGGTTATCTTGATGCTGACTCCCATCTCGATGGCGATAATGTAAGCCAGGGTGGTCTTGCCCAGCCCGGGCGGACCGTAGAGGAGAATATGGTCCAGCGCCTCGTCCCTGCCCTTCGCCGCGGCGATGGCGATGCTAAGGTTGTCCTTGACCTTGTTCTGCCCGATGAAGTCACCGAGGCACTTTGGACGCAGGCTGGTGTCCAGCACCGCGTCATCAACAGCGGACTTCCCCGAAACGATACGAGCGATTTAAGCTACCCCCTGTCTGAACTAAACCCATTATAACATAGTGGCAGAGGCGGAGGCACTTTCGAGGACTCAGGCTTCCGCAAAACGAATATAATCAGAGTTTCGCGGGATGCTCACTCGGGAACTCTTCTATATCGGTCAACCGCTATCGGGAAAAGCTCCGAATCTCAAGCACCAATCCGCCTGAGGCGGATGGCAATCTCCGATTAGTGAGATGCGGTTTTACTTTTAAAAAAGACTGTTGTACAAATTTCTGAGATTGCCACGAGCGCCTCTGGCGCTCTCGCAATGACAATTTAAGAGACGCTGCTGGCGGGCTCGAAACTACAATCATGTTCAATTTCCTCCGTACCAATTGCAATACTTACGCGAATAATAAGATAACACAGACAACCCGCGAATAAAAAGAGTCGCCCCGGAACACCGGGGCGACTGTGCCATTATCTGTCCTGCTGAGGTGCGCTAGTTCTCAGACGGTGGCTCCACTTCGGGTAGCTTCCCTGTGGGTATATCCATGCGCAGCGCCTCAGCCACTGCCGCTGCCACAGGAGGAAGCGCCTCAATGCCGACTTCCAGCTTCGGCGGCATGACTGGATGCTTGACATAGGCGGGGATGAGCTTGCCGATGATAACGTTCTCCTTCAGACCGACCAGCCGGTCTATTTTGCCGTAGACCGCCGCCTCGGTGAGCACCCTGGTGGTCTCCTGGAAGGAAGCCGCCGCCAGCCAGCTATCCGTGTTCAGGGAAGACCTGGTGATGCCCATGAGCACCGGGTGCGCCGTAGCCGGCTCGCCGCCCTCGGCGAGCACCTTGGCGTTCGTATCCTCGTAACGGAAGCGGTCAACAAGCTCTCCCGGGACCTGCTTGGTATCACCCGAAGAGTCGATGCGCACCTGCGTGAGCATCTGTCTGACTATGGTTTCGATGTGCTTATCATTGATATTGACGCCCTGTGAGCGGTATACCTTCTGCACCTCTTCAACCAGGTACTGCTGTACCGCGTCTCTTCCGATAATGCGCATCAGGTCCTGGGGATTCACGGCACCATCGGTCAACTGCTGTCCGGCGACCACTTTGTCGCGGTTCTTTATTCGGAGCTGTGTAGCGGTGGAGGTGAAGTACTCGCGCTCGTCCTTGTCCTCGTAGGTCACGAATAGCTGTCCGTCACCCACGGTCACTTCTCCTGCCACGCGTGCGGTTATGGGGTGGCTCGTAGCAGCCGCCGGTTCCTCTCCGTCGGAACCCGGTGTCCGGGCAAGCGCGGCGCCGGCGTCTACCCACTGACCGTTGTTCACCATTACCTCCGCGCCCTCGGGCAGTGTATACTGTTCCGTGAGCACCTCCAACCTGGTGACACTAATCCTCCTGCCGTCTTCCTCCGTGATTATCTCCGCCACGCCGTCTATTTCGGCGATGACCGCCTGAGCCTTGGGCGTCCTGGCTTCAAAAAGCTCCTCCACCCTGGGCAGACCCGTGGTGATATCAAGACCGATGATACCGCCGGTGTGGAAGGTACGGAGGGTCAACTGGGTACCCGGCTCGCCGATGCTCTGTGCGGCGATTATGCCGACTGCGGTGTTAGGTTCTACCATCTTACCGCGCGCCAGGTCTCGCCCGTAGCATTTCTGACAGACGCCCCAGCGGGACTGACAGCTAAGCGGGGAGCGGACAAAGGCTGTGGTAACTCTAGCCGCCACTATGGCGCTGGCTTTCTCCTCGTCTATCTCCTCATCACGGTCGACTATTACCTTACGCGTCTTGGGGTTGACTATCTTAGCCGCCGCCAGCCTGCCGATGATTCTCTTGCTCAGGGACGGCAGGAGGCTCCCCTCGGGTGTCTCGGTTATCCAGATACCATCCGTGGTGCCGCAGTCGTACTGCCTGGTGATGACATCCTGCGCCACGTCAATGAGACGCCGGGTCAGGTAACCGCTACCCGATGTCCTCAGGGCGGTGTCAGCCAGACCCTTGCGGGCGCCGTGCGTGGAGATGAAGAACTCTAGCACGCTGAGTCCCTCCCGCAGGCTGGACTTGATGGGGAAGTCAATGATTCTACCGGACGGGTTGATCATGAGACCTCGCATACCCGCCATCTGCTTAATCTGGGACATGTTACCCTTAGCGCCGGAGGTGGACATCATGTAGATACTGCCGGAACGGTCAAGACCCTGCTCCAGCACATCCGTTAGTTTATTCGTGACCTCCGTCCACACCTCTATGACGCCGTTATATCTTTCTTCCTCGGTTATCAATTGTTTCCGGAACTGGTTTTCGATAATTGCCGCTCTCTCCTCCGCCGCCTCGATCAGTTTGGGCTTGCTTTCCGGGACCTCTACATCATTCATGGCGATGGTCAAACCGGAGATGGTGGCATAGTGGAAACCAAGCTGTTTAATCCGGTCGAGCGTTGCCGCAGTCTCTTCGTCGCTCAATACCTTACAGCAATCAGCCACTATCTGCTTCAGAACTGATTTGTCGAGTGTCCTGTTATAGAAGCCTAGCTCCTTTGGCAAGGCTTCATTGAAAAGGAGGCGCCCGACGCTGGTCTTGATTCGCTCACCCTTATCGTCTCTGACCTCGATTTCAGCCTTCAGCTCAACCACGTCTAGCTCATAGGCAAGCTTCGCATCTTCAAAGCTGGCATAGACGGAGCCTGCACCCCTGGAACCGGGCTTGATGGTAGTCAGGTAATAACAGCCGAACACCACGTCCAGGGTCGGTGCTACCACCGGCTCGCCGGAGCTGGGCAGGAGCATGTTGTGAATGCTGAGCATTATCTCCCTGGCTTCCCATACGGCTTCCCGGGACAGGGGCACGTGTACCGCCATCTGGTCGCCATCGAAGTCGGCGTTGAATGCGGAGCAGACCAGCGGATGTATCTGTATAGCTGAGCCGTCAATCAGCACCGGCTCAAAAGCCTGGATGCTGAGGCGGTGCAGTGTGGGAGCGCGGTTGAGCAGGACCGGACGCTCTTTGACCACTCTCTCGAGTATATCAAAGACCTCCGGCCTCGCCCTCTCTACCAGCCTCCTGGCGCTCTTTATGTTGTGAGCTAAACCCTGCGCCACAAGCTCGCGCATGACAAAGGGCTTGAATAGCTCCAGAGCCATACGTCTGGGCAGACCGCACTGGTGAAGCTGGAGATTGGGACCTACCACGATGACCGAGCGACCGCTGTAGTCCACGCGCTTACCCAGCAGGTTCTGGCGGAAGCGTCCCTGCTTACCTCTCAGCATGTCCGAGAGCGACTTCAGCTTGTGATTGCCGCTCACCGAGACGGCTCTACCGCGCCTGCCGTTATCAATGAGAGAATCCACCGCCTCCTGGAGCATACGCTTTTCGTTGCGGACTATAATCTGCGGAGCGCCAATCTCTATCAGGTGGCGTAGCCTGTTATTGCGGTTGATGACGCGGCGGTACAGGTCATTCAGGTCGCTGGTGGCGAATCTGCCGCCATCGAGCTGGACCATAGGGCGCAGGTCAGGCGGCAATACTGGCAATACCGTCAGAATCATCCACTCCGGCTTGTTGCCGCTGTTGCGGAAGGCTTCGACCACACGAAGTTGTTTGCTGGCCTTCTTGCGGCGCTGCCCGGACGAAGTCTCAATCTCCTCAAGCAGGGAGTTGCGCACCTTGTCCAGGCTGATGCCCTTCATTATGTGGAGCATGGCCTCGGCGCCCATCCCC
>JAUYDO010000104.1 GCA_030691835.1 Dehalococcoidia bacterium
CTGCGCGCCGCAGCGAGGTAGTTCCGGAACCCTCTAATAAGACGGTTATCAGGTCACTGTCTCTGGGCGGCTTGCTTGCTGGTGGTGCCCCGTGCGCGGTGGATGTTAAAGACGGTAAAATCATCAGGGTCAGACCGTTACACTACGACTGGAAATACAAAAAAGAGGATTTAAATCCGTGGAAATTCCAGAGGAACGGTAAAACCCTTGAGCCCTTAATGAAGACACTGATTGCCCCTTTCTCGCTGGCATATAAGAAGCGCACCTATTCCCCCAATAGAATCAAATAACCGTGGAATTGGGTGGACTGGGACCCCGATGGAGAGAGAAATACCCAGAACAGAGGCAAGAGCAAGTTCAAGAGAATCTCCTGGGATGAGGCGGCTGAGCTGGTTGCCAGTGAAATCAAGAGAATCCACAAGACCTACGGCCCGCTAGCTATCCTTTTGCAGGGCGACGGTCATGGCGAGTGCAAGACTATCCATACCCCGCATGGTCAACCCTCCTTGCTCCTGGACAAGATGGGCGGCTTTACCCAGCAAGCTAGAAATCCGGATAGCTGGGAAGGGTGGTACTGGGGTGCCAAGCACGTCTGGGGTCAGGGCGCGGTAGGTATGATGAAGCCATCAGAAAACCTCGTTAAGGATATCACCGAAAATACGAATATGCTTGTCTGCTGGGGCTGTGACCCAGAGACAACCGCCTGGGGATTTGTCGGACAGTTCGCCAGCCGTCTCCTTTACTTCTGGTCGGAAATCGGCATCAAACAGGTCTATATCTGCCCGGATGTAAACTATAGTGTGGCAATTCACGCGGATAAATGGATACCCATCCTGCCCAATACCGATGCCGCCCTGCAACTGGCAATCATCTACATGTGGATTAAAGAAGGCACCTACGATAAGAATTATGTTGAGACCCATACGGTAGGCTTTGACAAGGTCAAGGCTTATGTCATGGGTGAGGAAGATGGTATCCCCAAAACCCCGGAGTGGGCATCCGGGAAATGCGGTGTCCCGGAATGGACCATCAAGGCGCTGGCACGGGACTGGGCGACGAAGACAGTCTCCATTGCTCACTACTTTGGTGGCTCTATGATTAGAGGTCCTTATTCACATGAGCCTGCCAGATTAGAATGCATCCTGCTTGGTATGCAGGGTTTGGGCAAGCCAGGCGTTCACCAGTGCGGGGTAACTTATCAGGGAATGCCCAGACCCGCGGGAGTCAAAGAGCGCCGCTTCTTCAGCCCTACATTGAGCGAGAGAATAAAAAAACCAGTTCTTCTCACCCTTGAAGTTCATGCCAGACAGCTTATTCCCAAGACACTGATTCATAAAGCTATTACCGGTGCTCCAATCACCTTCTGGGGTAATGGCGCTATCGAGTCTCCGGTTGAAGACCAGTTCAAGAAATATACCTATCCTATACCCAGGGAGGAAGGCGGCACGGAAATCCACATGCTCTGGACGGATACGCCCTGCCGCACGACCTGCTGGAACTGCGGCAATGAGACAATAGAAGCCCTGAGAAATCCTAAGATTGAGTGCATCGTTGCCCAGCACCCCTGGCTGGAGAACGACTGCCTCTTTTCCGATATTATCCTGCCTGCCAATACCACCATGGAAGTGGAAGATATAGTGACCAATATCAGGTATGGTCTCCAGTTTGCCAGTGTGGCAATACAGAAGAAGGCTATTGAACCGATAGGCGAGTCTAAGAGCGATTATGAAATAGTCTGTGAGATAGCCAGGAAACTGGGGAAATACGATGAGGTCACAGAGGGCAAGACCATAGAAGACCTGGAAAAACTTGTTTTTGATACCATGGGTCTGGATAGTTTCATTAGCTGGGACAAGTTGCAGGAAAAGGAATACTTTGTCTTCCCGACCGCCAAAGACTGGGAGCAGGATACCCCGGGACTGCGGAAATTTTATGAAGACCCGGTGAAGAATCCCCTGCCGACGCCATCCGGCAAGCTGGAGTTCTACTCCGAGAGACTGGCTAAATACTTCCCGACCGACACAGAGAGACCGCCAATCCCCAAGTGGATTGAGAAGAGTGAAATGCACGATGAGAGGCTCTCCAGCAACAGGGCTAAAGTATATCCACTCCTTATTGTTTCCAATCACGGCAGATGGCGGGTACATGCTCAATGCGATGATATCCCCTGGACGAGGGAAGTCTTCACTTGCAAAGTAAAAGGTTGTGATGGATACTTGTATGAGCCGGTCTGGCTCCATCCGGCAGACGCGGAGAAGAGGGGCATCAAGAACGGTGACATCGTCAAGGTATTTAATGAGAGAGGTGCCGTACTTGGTGGAGCGCTGGTATGGGAAAGAGTAATGCCGGGAGTCGTTTCCATGGACCATGGCGCCCGGGTTGATTCCATCATTCCCGGGAAACTGGACAGGGGTGGCGCTATTGACCTTATCACTCCGGAGGGAATAACTTCTAAAAATTGTGTCGGGGAGGCAACCAGCGGTTTCCTGGTAGAGGTGGAGAAGGTCACCATGGCTCAGATGGAAGAATGGAAGAAGCAGCACCCGGATGCCTTTGAAAGAGAATATGACCCGGCGTCCGGACTGCGCTTCAATGCCTGGGTCGAAGAAGATTAGTACTGAAGGGGGAGGAAATATTTGTGGAAGTTCGTGGGGATAACAATGTAAAGATATTAAAAACTACCTGCTATATATGCCATGGTGGATGCATACTGCTGGCACATGTTAAAGACGGAAAACTGGTGAAGATGGAGGGCGACCCCGATGGTCCCCATAACCGGGGTTCAATATGCGAAAGAGCCCTCGCCGCCGTACAGTATGTATATAGCCCTTACCGGCTTAAATACCCGCTGAAAAGGATGGGTGAGAGGGGAGAGGGTAAGTGGCAGAGAATCTCCTGGGACGAGGCTCTGGACACCGTAGTCGACAGAGTTCAGTACTACAAAAAGAACTACGGCGGTCACAGCCTGGCTTATGCCTGGGGCACGGGAAGAGTATATAAAGAACTGCCCTTTATCGAGTTCTTCGGCGCTTTGCTGGGCTCGCCTAATGGGTGCGGAGTGGGACACATCTGCTTGAGCAAGACCAGGGCACCGACGATGGCTATAACCGTTGGGCAACTGGATGGAATAGGTGGTTATGGAGTTAGCCGTGACTTCGAGTACTCCGCCTGCATCGTAGGCTGGGGAGACACAATTATTGACTCCCGTAATGATTACATGGGAGCCGGAGGCACCAGGATTGCCGATGCGCTCAGGCGCGGCGCCAAGATTATCGCCATTGACCCGGTCTATACCAAGTTAGCGCAGAAGGCGGCAATCTGGTTACAAATCAGACCCGGGACCGATATCGCTCTGGCTTTAGCCTGGCAGAATATCATCATCAGCGAAGGGCTTTACGACAGGGAATTCGTAGAAAAATGGACTAACGCTCCATTCCTGTGGAGGACCGATACTAAAAAGCTTTTGAGGCAAAGCGATATCACCCCTCAGGGGAATGCCAAATATTTTGTGGCATGGGATACTTTAACTCGCGCTCCCCGGGTCTGGAACACCGCTATTGTCTCTTATGAGCTACCCGATGTTAATCCCGCCCTGAATGGGGAATATGACGTTAAACTCGCCGATGGCAAAGTAGTCAAGTGCAAGACGGTATGGCAACTGATAACGGATAATGTCAAGGAATGGACGCCGGAGAAGACATCAAAGATAACCTGGGTTCCGGCACAGAAGCTACTGGAATCTGCCAGATTGTACGCTACCTCTAAACCTGCCAGCATTGAGTGGGGGGTCTCCATGTCCCACTGCACCAGGTCTACCGCGACCAATCAGGCAATCCTGCAGCTACAGGCAATTACGGGAAACCTCGATGTTCGCGGCGGGAATCCGTTCTGGATGGTGCCAAACTTCAGAACCCCTCACACCAGGAGACAGGCGCCACTGCCCCCGGAGGTAGAATCCAAGCGCATCACCGGTGGTTTCCCCTTCAGTGCCAATCCACAACTGGCGCAAACCCCCTCCGCTTACCAGCCCGGAGTATGGAAAGCGGTGCTCACAGGTAAACCTTACCCGATAAAAGCCTTATACGGCGTAGATAGCAACCCGCTTGTTGACCATGAGAACCCGAATAAGTACATCCTGGAGGCACTCAAAAAACTGGAGTTTATAGTCTGGTCTGATATAACCATGACGCCTTCTAATGAATATGCCGATATTATCCTTCCGGTATGCACGCCGCTTGAAAGAAACTGGCTCTCCTGCATGTTCGAGGTAGGAGTTTTTGCCGGTCAGGCGGTAATAGAGCCGATGTACGAGAGCAAATCGGATTTCTATATCTTCAGAGAACTATGCATAAGAGCCGGTCAGCCGGAAGTCTGGCCCTGGAAAACGGAGGAGGAGTGGTGCGACTGGCAACTTGAGAAGATGGGCATCACTTTCAAGGAATTTACCAAAACCTGCTTCTTCCCTGCCCCTGAGGTATGGAAAAAATATGAGAAGGGGATGTTCCGCAAAGACGAGAAGCCGGGATTCAGCACGCCTTCAGGCAAATGCGAGCTTTATGCCTCCGTCCTGGAGAACTTCAACGTGAATCCTATTCCTGCCTTCAGCATGCCCTTACAGAGCTATGAGACCACCCCGGAACTGGCTAAAGAGTTCCCATTAATATTGATTACCGGCTCGCGTGAGTTAAATTATCCTTACCTTCATAGCCAGTACCACTATGTCCCCTGGCTTAGAGAGATACAGCGGTTCCCCATGATGCTGATTAATCCCGAAACAGCCGGCGGGCTGGGCATAAAGGACGGCAACTGGGCATGGGTGGAGACCTGGAAAGGAAAGTCCCGGTTCAAATCTTACGTCACTGAAAGAATCCACCCGAAGATAGTATCTGTCACTCACGGCTGGTGGTATCCGGAGTTACCCGCTCCGGAGCACGGATGCTGGGAATCGGCATCGTCTGTACTGGTAGACCCGGAGGCGGGAGCCGACCCGGTTACCGGCACTACGGAGCTAAGAGGACTGTTGTGCAAGGTTTACAGGGCGGATGGACCTCCACCGGGAGTTGACGATTCTGACCAGGGAGGTGCCTAGATGACCAGGCGCTATGGAATCGTGGTGGATATGCAATATTGCCTGGGTTGTGGGGTCTGTGTGGTTGCCTGCAAACAGGAAAATGACCTCCCTCCACATACCAATGATAAACCGGGTACTACCGGTATCGCCTGGAACAGGGTGATTAGTGTTACTGATGGTGTATATCCTGAGCTAACTAATCAATTTTTCCACATCCACTGCATGCACTGTGAAAACCCTCCCTGCGTGTCAGCCTGCCCTGAGAATGCTATTAACCAGCAGGAAAACGGTATAGTGCTGATAGCCAGCGGCAAATGTAATGCCTGTAAAGACCAGTCTGACGGGGTGAAGAAGTGCATTCCCGCCTGCCCCTATGCGGCGATACACTTCAACGCCGAGAAAGGGGTAGTCCAGGCCTGTACCCTCTGTGCCCAGCGGGTCCAGTCTGGACTGGAACCTGCCTGCGTGAGGGCGTGTATTGGCAAGGCTTTGATTTTTGGGGACTTCAACGACCCCACCAGCAAGACATCCAAAGCGATAAAAGAAGCGGGGGACAGGGTGTTTATCTTGAAGCCGGAAAAGAAGACCGGACCCTCCGTGAAGTACATCAGACCGGACGGAGTCGACCTGAATAAACTGGCAGGTTTACAGGTCATTAAGTGAAATTGCTCATTAATAGAGTTATGAAAATGCTCTCAGGGTACAGGGCTTTAGATTTAACAACCTCACGCGGTTACGTGTGCGGTCGCATTCTCGCCGACCTGGGCGCCGACGTGATTAAGATTGAGCCTCCGGGCGGAGACAGTGGGCGGATGAAGGCACCGTTTTATGGCGGGAAGGCGCACCCGGATAGAAGCATTTTCTGGTTTGCTTACAATCTGGGAAAGAGAGCCATTACCCTGAATCTGAAAGACCTTGAAGGTAGAGAGATATTTAAAAAACTCATACAAAAAGCAGATTTTATTATTGAATCTTTCCCAACTGGCTATATGGAGACGCTGGGGCTTGACTATGATGCCGTTCAGAAAATAAATTCCCGGATAATATACACATCTATTAGCCCGTTCGGACACGGCGGTCCGTACGGGAATTTCAGGGGAACGGATATTGTTGCCATGGCTATGGGAGGTTTCATGCACCTTACCGGCGACCCTGACCGCCCGCCGCTCCGTGTCAGCTTTCCCGTAGCTTTTAATATGCTTGCCAGCACTCAAGCCGCCCTGGGAACAATGATAGCTTTCCACCATCGCCAGCGCACCGGAGCAGGTCAGCATGTTGACACTTCGGCACAGGCAAGTGTTGCCGCTACGCTTGGTTTTGTTCTTCCGCTGTGGGAGCTAAACAAAGTGCTGGCAAGGAGGGTCGGCAGTGCCTGGTTCCGGAGCAGTGGAGATACTGCGACTCAACAGCGAGTAATCTGGCTTTGCCGGGATGGCGCAGTCGCTTTCATGGCGATGGGAGGGATGTCCGGGGCACAGAGTAACAGAGCTCTGGTTAAATGGATAGATGATGAGCAGATGGCTGACGACTTCCTGCGTTCCATAGACTGGGACAAGTTTGACCCGAGAAATGTAACCCAGGAATTTCATCAGAAAGTTGAAGAAAGAATCGGGCGCTTCTTTATGAAGCATAGCAAGAAAGAGCTTCATGAAGGCGCGCACAGGAGAGGCATTCACCTTCAGATGGTGTCTACATTTAAAGATATCATGGAGAGCGAACAGCTTGAAGCGCGTCATTTCTGGGTAGATGTGTCTCATCCCGAACTCAAAACCACCCTAAAATATCCCGGTCCCTTCATCAAAGCATCGGAAACTCCTGTAACGCTGGAGCGTCGCGCCCCGCTGATAGGAGAGCACAATAAGGACATCTATCACGATGAGCTGGGCATCTCAACTACGGAGTTAGAGAATCTGGCAAAGAGGGGAGTAATTTAGCCGTATGGCTGAGCAGGCTCTTAAAGACTTAAAGGTGCTGGACTTCAGCCGGGTTATTGCCGGGCCACTGCTGACGCAGTTGCTGGCGCTCCACGGCGCTACCGTGGTGCGGATAGAATCTAACCATTTCCTTGACCGCTTGCGCATCTCGGCGCCGTACGCCGGGAAAAAAATGGGCTTGAACCGTAGCGGATACTTCAGTCTATTTAATGCTAACAAGTACAGTATGACCCTGAATCTTAACCACCGCCGGGCGCCGGAGCTTATGAAGCACCTGGTCGGGTGGTGCGATGTCCTGGTGGAAAACTTTGTCCCCGGAGCAATGGAGAAAAGGGGATTTGGTTACGAAGACCTCCGCAAGATAAAACCGGACCTGATTATGCTGAGTACCAGCAACCAGGGTCGCGGCGGTCCGCTGTCCAGGTGGGGCGGCTACGGCTATACCCTGATGGCTTTGACCGGTGTAACCAATCTGACCGGCTGGGAGGATAGGGCATGTTCTCATCCGTTTGGAGCACTGAGCGATATGATTTGTCCTTCTCTGGAGGCGACAGCCCTGCTTGCCGCTATAGAGCACCGCCGGAGAACGGGGAAGGGACAGCACCTGGACCTTTCTCAATTCGAAGCTACCCTATTCTATCTTTCTCCTTTGCTGGTGGACTATATCACCAGCGGCAATGAGTTTACCAGGATGGGAAATAAATCACTCTGCGCGGCGCCGCATGGCTGTTATCCCTGCAAAGGTGAAGACCGCTGGTGCGCTATCACTGTAGAGAATGACGAAGAGTGGGCGGTATTTTGCCGGGTCATCGGCAAACCGGAATTAGTTAACGATTCGCGGTTCAGTTCCTTTGAGAGTAGAAAGGCTAATGAGCCTGAATTAAATGAAATAGTGAGTGGATGGACGAGGGGAAAAACCGATGAAGAAGTTATGATGACTTTGCAGGAGGCAGGCATAGCCGCTGGTGTCGTCCAGAATCCGGCGGACATCTTTAAAGACCCTCAGTTAGCCCATCAAGGGCATTTTCAAATGATTGAGCACCCGGAAATGGGCTATCACAGCTATGAAATGCCTCCATTCACTCTCTCTGCCACGCCAGCCAGGCTAAATAAACCGGCACCCTGCCTGGGGCAGGATAATGAATATGTCTGTACCAAACTTCTGGGTCTGAGCGATGAGGAATTCCTGGGGCTACTTAAAGAAAACGTATTTGAATAATTAAAAGAAAGGAGCAAGGCTATGTTCATATTTGACTGCGAGGCTCATCTCTGGGGTCCGATGGACGACATCAACTATTTCCCTACCTTCAAAGAGTATGTAAACAGTCTGGTGGGATTTCAGCGCAGTCGTTTTCTGCAGTTCGCGCGCGAACCCGTAGATTGGGACTCCGAAGAGGTCCAGAAAGAGTACAAAGCCACGGTTGATGCGATACGCGCCAGAGCCTATGCCGCGCCTCAGGCGGATGCTGAAAGCCTGATTGCCTCGATGAATGACGGGAAGGTCAACATGGCTTGTGTAATTCCTGAAATCATGACTGACCTCTCTTACGGACACCGGGTGCGCTCCACCAATGGTTATGTTGCCAAAGCGATAGCAAAATATCCGGACAGGCTAGTCGGGATAGCCAATGTCGGACCGGTTGTAGCCCGTGGGGTGGACAAAGCTAACTGGGAGCTGGAACACCTGGTCAAGGAAAAGGGATTTAAGGCTTGCAAGTTTTATCCCCCGGACGACGTAGCCATCAACGATAAGCGTTTATGGCCGTTTTACAATAAAGTCCGGGAGCTGGGTATTCCGCTTTTTGTTCACACCGGATTTTCCTGGGTCACACCGGGCTTCTCTCACACCTGCCATCCCATGCTCCTGGAGGAAGTCTGCTTCGATTTCCCGGAAATCCCGATAGTGGCTATTCACATGGGTTACCCGTTTACCACTGAGACGAGTCTACTGGCGGCAAAATTTCAGAATTTTTATGCATGTTCCAGTCTTTTACCCAGATTCGGACTGGGTTATACTAAAAAAGCGCAGGAGATACTGGGAGAGTTCCTTGCCATAGCGGGACCCGATAAACTAATATGGGGCGTAGACTGGTCTGGCTCGTTAGCCGGTCATAAAAAAGCGGTTGAATACCTGATGACAATGCAGATTAGCGAGGAACTACAACGAGACTATCATTATCCCCCGATAACCCAGGAAACCAGGGCAAAGTGGGCTGGCTTAAACCTGGCCAGAATAATGAAAATCGAAGTCCCACAGTCCGCACAAGAGCCGGAGAAAAAGTGATAATTCCATATTAATACAAACTTAAAAAAATAATAGTACCACACCTGTCATTGCGAGGAGTCCGCCTCTGGCGGATGACCCTCGTGAAATTGTCATTCCCGCGAAACTTGTCCCGTTCCCGTATCCAGTACGGGACAGGACTTGATACGGGAGCGGGAATCCAGACCAATAATAAAGTATGTCTTCAATACTACATTCTGGATTCTGGCATTCGCCAGAATGACATGGACATTACGGTGCCTCCTGCTTAATGCAGTCCGCCTCAGGCGGATGGTTCCGGCTTGTCCGGCTTAGGTGAAATAAAGAATAAATGATGTAGGAGAGTTAAACATGGAATTCAAAAAATTATTTGAGCCTATCAAGATAGGCCCGGTAGAAATCCCCAACCGGATTGCTCTAATCCCGATGAACATTCACTTCTCGGAGTGTAACGGGTATACCGGTGATGAGTATACCTGTTTCTTTACCGCCAGGGCTAGAGGTGGAACGGGGTTGCTGTTTTACGGTGCTGTGCTCGCCAGCCAGCGCGCCGCCGAACAGCAGGGTCTATTAATCCCCTACTGCTTCGACGTTGCTCACATGCACGGTTTGGGCAACCTGACAGATGCGGTACACAGCTTCGGCTCCAAGATATTTATTCAGCTCAGCCCAAGTTT
>JAUYDO010000115.1 GCA_030691835.1 Dehalococcoidia bacterium
CTTCAGCGCAAAGGAGCGGGACCGCCTGCCTTTGCATGTTGGAACCCATCAGGGCGCGGTTGGCGTCATCGTGCTCCAGGAAGGGAATCATGGCGGTGGCTATGCTGACTATCTGCTTGGGTGATACGTCCATGTAATCGACCTCATTTGGAGAGGCACGGAGGTAGTGGTCAGCGTGGCGGGCTTCAATCTTCTCGTCCAGGAACTGGTTATTGGCGTCCAGCCTTGCGTTAGCCTGGGCCATGGTGAAGACATCCTCCTTATCCGCCGTCATATAGATAACCTCGCCGGACACGAAGGGTACCACCTTTATCATCCTGGATGTAAGTCTGGCAAGCCTGGCGACAGCCTGCTCATCCAGCGTCACGCCAGCCTGGATTATGGTCTTTTTCTTGCTGTCCTTGACATCTTCACGTATTGTCTTTCCCAGCAGCCCTGCATCTTTGTTGTTGAGGTCTTTATATATCTTGCGGTAAGGGCTTTCAATGAAGCCGTACTCGTTAATGCGGCTATAGGTAGCCAGTGAGCCGATAAGACCGATGTTCGGACCTTCCGGTGTCTCGATGGGGCAGATTCTGCCGTAGTGTGAGTAATGCACATCGCGGACATCGAAGCCGGCGCGCTCACGGGACAAGCCGCCGGGACCCATCGCCGAAAGGCGGCGCTTATGGGTCAGCTCAGCCAGCGGGTTGGTCTGGTCCATGAACTGGGATAGCTGTGAGCCGCCGAAGAACTCCCTCACCGCCGCCACCACAGGACGGATATTGACCAGAGCGCTGGCGGTGACCGCCTCGGTAGGCAAAATGCTCATGCGCTCCCTCACCACGCGCTCCAGGCGCAGAAGTCCGATGCGGAACTGGTTCTGGAGCAGTTCGCCCACGGTGCGCACGCGCCGGTTGCCCAGGTGGTCGATATCGTCGCCGCGGTCCTTCTGGTTGTTAATCATGATGATACGGCGGATTATCTCAACTATATCCTCTTTGGTCAGGGCGCGGTGCTCCATGGGCACTTCGAGTTTCAGGCGGCCGTTCAGCTTGTACCTGCCCACACTGCCCAGGTCGTAGCGCTGGGAATCGAAGAACAGCCCGTTAACCAGTTTGCGGGCGTTTTCCTTGTTAGGCGGGTCGCCGGGGCGCAGTTTCCGGTAAATATCAATAAGTGCCTCATCCTGGTCCTTGACACCGACATCCCTATCCATGGTGGACTTTATGTACAGGTGCTCGGGTGCCTCGTCCACATCGGTGAAAAGACGAAGCAGTTCTTCGTCAGTGCCGTAACCTATGGCTCTGAGCAGTGTGGAGATGAGAATCTTGCGCTTGCCGTCAATCTTGGCGGCTATGACATCCTTGTTGCTTGTCTCGAACTCCAGCCAGGCTCCGCGGGTGGGAATGACCTTCGCCGAGCATAGGACGCGTCCTGTTGCCGGGTCTTCCTTGGCTGCGAAATAGACACCAGGCGAACGCAGAAGCTGGCTGACAACCACACGCTCGGCACCGCTGGTAATGAAAGTGCCTTTGGCGGTCATCAACGGGATATCGCCAAAGAACAGGTACTGCTCTTTAATCTCTCCGGTCTCCTTGACCAGCAGGCGCGTCCTGACATAGAGCGGGGCGGAGTAGGTTAGGTCCCGCTGGCGGCACTCCGGCTCGGAGTAGCGCGGGGTCCGGAACTCATAGCCGATAAAGTTCAGCTCAAGCCGGTTGCCGGTAAAGTCCTTGATAGGGGAAATCTCTTCCAGGGCGTGCTTAAGACCTTTTTCCTGGAACCAGCGGAAAGAATTCAGTTGAACTTCAATAAGGTTGGGGACATCCAGAACTGTGGGTAACCGGGCATAGGATTTGATGGGCTTTTGAACACCTGCACATGACGACAACATAAAAACGACACCTCTGCTTCTGTTTCTAACAAACTGAAATCTTTAATTCACCGTGGCACACAACCAGGTGCTAAGGAAGAACAACACGTGATGGAAATTGATATACATGATATGTATGAAGAGACGCAGTCACAAATTTTAATAATATCGCGACTCTAAAAAACGTCAAATCCACCCTTCCTCGTCCTCCTGCTCAACGAACAGCGTGGAAAGGTAGAATTTTATATTATATGTTCAATTGTTTTTATTATACCATGTTCTTCCCCCCCTGACAATAGTCCCTTAAAAATAAAGCTTGCGCGAAATGGAAAGAAACTGGCTTGCGGACAGGCACGGAGGCCTGTCGTACCTACGGTAGGACAGGCCTCCGTGCCTGTCGCGTCCTTTTCTTTTGGTTCCGGCTTGTCCGGGTTATGTATTTGGCTCTTATGTTTAAGCGCTTCGACAGGCTGGACCCGGTGATATTTGCCTTCCACGCCTTAAATAAGAGAAAATAGTAATGGTATGATTGTTGAACCGGGATATGTTGCCTTATACAGGTCGGGTGAGCTTAAGAGGCGTGCCGAGGCGCTGGAGGCGCGGCTCGAAGCCTGCGATATATGTCCGCGCAACTGCGGCATAAACCGGCTCAGGGATGAGTGTGGCTTCTGCCATTCGGGGCGGTTGCCCATAATATCTTCTGTATGCGCCCATCACGGAGAGGAGCCAGCACTCTCCGGCACCAGGGGGTCGGGCACTATCTTCTTAGGCAACTGTAACATGCGCTGTGTATACTGCCAGAACCACCAGGTAAGCCAGGACTGGAAGGCTCAACAGCCCAGAGAGATTGAGCATCACGCTCTAGCGGAACACATGATTTGTCTCCAGGAGCAGGGCTGTCACAATATCAACCTGGTCACGCCCTCCCACTTCGTGCCACAGATTGTGCGGGCACTGCTGGAAGCTGTACCCATGGGGCTTAACCTGCCGCTCGTCTACAACACGGGCGGCTATGACTCCGTGAGTGTGCTGAAAGAGATGGACGGAGTCGTGGACATCTATCTGCCGGATATAAGATATGCCTCCGATGAATACGCCAAACGGTTCTCACAGGCGCCCGACTACGTAGAGGTAAACCGCGCCGCCATAAAGGAGATGTACCGGCAGGTGGGAAATTTGAAGGTCGATGACCACGAGATTGCTTACCGCGGTGTCATCGTGCGGCACCTGATATTGCCGGAGCGGCTGGCGGGCAGCCATGAATCTCTGAGATGGCTGGCTGAAGAGGTCTCTCCCATGGTCACCGTCAGTGTAATGTCCCAGTACTACCCTACCCACCGCGCCAGCGAGTTTCCCCAGCTTTCGCGTAAAATCACCTATGAGGAGTATACCGAGGTGGCTGAGCTGGTGGATACGCTGGGACTGGAAAACGGCTGGCTACAGGAGATGGACGCCCCTGAGAACTACCTTCCCGACTTCGCCCGCAAGGGGCATCCCTTTGTGCCGGTGGGAAACGAGTAATATCGAAGATTAAAGAGGGGCCTATGAAGCCCCCTCTGTGTTATTTCTCGATAGGTTTATTTACTTCCGCTTCCTCTTAACGAAGTGGAACATAATCTTCTTGCCGCTGTGCTTCGGGTTTTTCTTGTTTATACTCTCCACAAATTCTTTGATGTCCGGAAGTGCTTTCTCTTTCATGTCTGTCTCCGAGTATTAATCGAATCCGCTTAATTGTATCACACCCCGTGTCATAAAGCCAAATCGCACGCTGAGACACATAGCTATTTATAAAGGAATCTCAGGTTCATTACCCGGCGTCATTTCAGAACCGTCAGAGTGCCGCCGAGTTGGACAGTCCACTGTCGTAAGCTCGCAGAACCTGCACTCCGCGGGACTAGGCGTTTGCCCCGGCGCGGTGTCCGATTCAAGGATATTCAAAAAGTAGGTCACACAGCTTTCGAAATCTTTATCTATTGCCTTAGCCGGTATGCCCGACCTGTTTCCGTCTTTATATACTACACACCCCATCAAACTCTTGCCCTTATACACCGCCGAAGAATATGGTAACAGCAGCATATACAGCATCACCTGCATTATGTCGCTGTGACCCGGATTACCCGTCTTGATGTCATACACGGTGCACTGCCCCTCCCGGTCGATAGCTATCAGGTCCGGCTTACCCGCTATAACCAGACCGGAAGCGCGCCTGACCCGGAACTGGTTCTGGTCTTCCCTGTACACTCCTTCTCCGAGTCCAGAACGTTCGCGGGCAATTTCATCCAGCAACTGTGTATGCTGGGCGGTCCAGACGGCTACCTGGAAATCAGATGGCGCTCTATCATACCCCGTGTAGTGGGTCCTGAACCACGGCGCCCAGTGGCACGTAACCTCGCCAGACATCATTCGAGACAGCCAGGTAACCCAAACATAAAGACCATCCCTTTTCCTGGTCACATGCTCCGCCCTTCTTATAATCTATTCCGGGTAAAGTCA
>JAUYDO010000243.1 GCA_030691835.1 Dehalococcoidia bacterium
GACGGCTCCTGCCAGAAGATATAGCGGGGATGCTAGACTGGTTATTACCTTTGCAACGAAACTAACCGCAACCGTAGATGTGACTGTGAGGATTACTGCCATGGCGCGATAGTCGTTCTTTAACTCTACCACGAGGTCAGCGAAAGTGCGTCCAACTGTGGGCGGGAACAATCGACTACCGTGTGAGGGCTGGTGCTCGCTTTCGTCGCCATCGCCTGGGAATTCAGTCGCTGTCTCCTTTTGTGCATCCGAAGGTGGGGTTACAGCTGGTTGCACTGGGAAATTGGTTGGCGAATGGCTGTCAGCAGAATCGTCAATCTCATCTATCGTTGTAGTGATATGTCTTCTGATTGGCATTAATTACAGCCCCAAAGAGTTGGAAATTTTCTCTATCTTTGACCAGGACAACTCCACAGCATCGTGCAAGAGCTTGATAATTGTGGAGTGGTCAAGGTCTTTAGTTTTGTAATAGTCAATATCCAAGAAGAGACCACACTTCTTAAAATAATCTGATTCGAAACGCATGTATTTTGGCGCCTCATTTTCGTGGAGAGGCCCCCCGCTCATCCGCACCTGGAATTGGTCTTGATTAAATTCGATTACGAACTGCAAATCAGTCTCTTTCCCATCCACAAAAGACTGGGCTTTGTCAGTGAAAAGAGTTCTAAAGATAAGTTTGTTTATATCATCGAACGACAGGTCCGTAGGAACAAACACGAGCGTCCTACACCCAAACCGTATAGCTTTTGGTACTTTGTAGTGCTCGTTCTTTAGCAACACTTTCCAAAAGGATGAGGCCTTGTCCACAAAATAGTTGCGTGTCTCGGCATTATATACGAAGTAAGCAGCACCCTTGTAACCTGCGTAAGCCCCATCCTTCTTCACTCTTTCGGGCATGTCACGAAAGGTAACAACGTTGGAGTCGATTTTCCAGTGTGGGAAATGGCCAGCATTACGAATATAATCAGCAACGTAGCCCCGCACATCAAGGAAACTGCCCGAAGGCTCATGCCTGACTTCCAGAGCGTGTTGGGCTAACATAACTTTGTCTCCGGACATTTTCGCTTTGTGTTGTTCCGTCATAGTTACCCCCTCTCGTAGTTGGCTGCCGAGCCAGGATTCGAACCTGGGCAAAAGGATTCAAAGTCCTCTGTGCTACCACTACACAACTCGGCAGTGCACTTAGAATTATAGCATTAGTGCGTGTGCGGGAACAACGCGGGGTGAGCCAGTATGTCCACGTCCGGGCTCTGGAGCGCCGCCAGGAGGGGAAGGGGATTAAAGGGGATAGGGTTCCGCTACTTCAACTCGTCCAGCAGACCGGAGCACAAGCCCTCCAGCACGGCGGGGGAGAAGCGGTTGCCGAAGAAGATATTGAGCGGCGTGATGGAGATGTTGCCGTGGTTTATCGCCCAGATGTCCGTCTTCTCCTCCGGCTCTTTCTCGATTGCCTGGCGCACCAGGACATAGTAGGTGCGCTTGCCGTCGTGCCCCTCTTCTACGGTGTTGATGTGGCTCTTGCTGGCTAATCGGGTTATCTGCACTCCCTTGACCTCGGTCACGGGCAACATGGGCATGTTAACATTCAAGAATACGTTGTTACCCAATTCACTGCGGTGAATCTTGCTTGCCAGCATGGCGATAAATCTACCTGTGTTGGTCAGGCAGACATCATCCCACTCCGCGGTGGAAACGGCGATGGCGGGGAAGCCGCGGAGATAGCCGACAAGAGCGGCGCCGACCGTTCCGGATATTAGCACATCCTCACCGAGGTTAGCGCCGCGATTAATGCCCGATACTACCAGGTCTACCTTGTCAACTATCTTACCCAGAGCCAGGATGACACTATCAGCCGGAGTCCCCTCAACGGAGTAAGCCTGGGTCCCGGGAGCCAGCGGCGTAATCTTCTGCACGATAAGCGGTTTGCGCAGGCTCACCGCCGTGCCCACAGCGCTCTGCTCCCGGTCCGGAGCCACGACAATTACCTCAGCGACCTTGCTAAGCTCCTTGGCCAGTATCCATAAGCCAGGGGCATAAATACCATCATCGTTGGTTATCAGTATTTTCAAGCTAGCTCCGGACTGCACGGTCTCTCTGCTTCTACGATGACAGCCATGCCCTGACCGCCGCCGATGCACAGCGCCGACATGCCGTAGCGGGCATTGCGCCGCTTCATCTCGTATAGCAAGGTGACGGTGATTCTGGCGCCGGTAGCGCCGATAGGATGTCCCAGGGAGATACCGCCGCCGTTCACGTTGGTCTTGTTCGTGTCCAGACCCAGCTCCCTGACTACACCGAGCGCCTGGGAAGCAAAGGCTTCGTTCAACTCGATGACATCAAGGTCTTTGAGCGTAATCCCGGCAGTCTTGAGCGCCTTTCTGACAGCGGGGATGGGACCGAGACCCATGTACGCCGGGTCGATGCCGGCGTTGGCATGAGCCCTGATGTATGCCAGGGGTTTGATGCCCAGCTCTTTCGCCTTATCCGCCGACATGAGCACCAGTGCGGCGGCGCCATCGGTGATGCCCGAGGCGTTGCCGGCGGTAACACTGCCGTCATTCTTGAAGACCGGGGGCAGTTTACCCAGGGCTTCCATACTCGTATCGCGCGGATGCTCATCGGTGTCAAAGAGCTTGGTCTCTTTCTTCACCTTGAGTGGTACGGGTACGATTTCATCTTTGAATAAGCCGGCTTTAATCGCGGCTAGTGCCCTCTGGTTACTCACCAGGGCGAGCCTGTCCTGCTCCTCCCTGCTTATGCCCATTTTTGCGGCTATATTCTCGGAGGTCATGCCCATGTGGTAGTTAAGGAAGGTCTCCCACAATCCGTCCTGAAGCATGCCGTCCAGCAGTTCGGTGTTGAACATGCGAGCGCCCCACCGTGCCTTGGGGAAGTAGTAGGGCACAGCACTCATGTTCTCCATGCCGGCGGCAACTACAATATCCGAATCGCCTGTCCTTATGGTGTCGGCGGCGAGAGCGATAGACTTGAGAGAGGAGCCGCAAAGCTTATTTACGGTATAGGCAGGGACTTCCCTGTTGAGACCAGCCCAGATGGTCGCCAGGCGACCCGGGTTCTGCCCCTGTCCCGCCTGGAGAACATTGCCCACGACAACCTCGTCAATGACCGCCTCTTTAAGGGAGCTATCCCAATCGTAGCACTGTTTCTCAATATCAATCGGGTCTGTCCCTTTTAGCACCGCTGCGTTCAGCTCGAGCGTCACGGGGTTTCTCTTCGGTCTGATACCAGCCCTCTTCAGCGCTTCCTTGATGGTGATGGCGCATAATCTAGCCGCCGGAACATCCAGCAGAGCGCCACCGTAGTTGCCTATGGCTGTCCTGGCACCACTCACGATTACAACTTCTCTCATGGTTCTCCTTTCTGAGTATATTCTACCGCTTTTAGTGTGGAGAGGTCTATGCTCTTATTCGTCATCGGTGGTGCAGAACATCATCTCTTCCGTGCTCCTGGGCTTGAGCTTAAGCTCCTTTCGCCCCATTATGTCCGAGGCATCGCGGGTGACCTCGGAGATATCGGTAAAGATGTCAGGCAGTGCCTCGCCGCTATCAGGGTGGCGCTTTTGCCAGAGCTCAAGCGCTTTCTGCGCATCCCAGGGCACGATTTCTCTCTTGGGGTCAACCGGTCTGAATACTACCGACGGTATTGTAATGCCACAGTTTAGACAGCGGTTGGCTTGCTCGATTGCCGTTTTCTCATCCCATTCGCCGAGAGGAGCGTAAGCCTTTTTCCTCAGAGGCGGTTTCAGGCTCCTGGAGGCTATGACCGGGCGCCTGCCCGCTTTAAGGTCCTTCCCGCTGAGATAGCGGTCAATAGACACGGCGGCTCCCTTGCCCGCGGCGATGGCGCTGATGACGTCAGCCCCGCCCCCCGCCACGTCCCCGCCGGCGAAGACGCCCTTCATGCTGGTCGCCAGGGTGACCGGGTCAACCGCCACAGTGCCCAGGGCTGTGTGCTCAAGCCCGCCGGGCACGGTTGACTTATCAACCATCTGCCCGATAGCCATTATCACGTTGCCGACCTTCAGAGTGGACAGCTCATCTTCCTTGTACTTCGGGGCGAATTTGCCGTCCCGCTCACGTACGGAAACGCAAGCCATGGTCTCCAGACCCAGAACGCGGTTGTTCTTGCTCGTCAGGATACGCTTCAGCCCCAGGCACGGATGGACAATGACGCCATCCTTCTCAGCCTCGGTGACCTCTTCAGGTTGAGCCAGCATCCTGTCCTTGGAGGTGAAGTCTCTGCACTCAAGACAGATGAGGTGTACTTCCTCAGCGCCGAGGCGCTTGGCTACCCTGGCGGCGTCAATGGCAACACTGCCGCCTCCGATAACCGCCACGCGCTTGCCCAGCTTTACCTTCCTGCCCGAGTTCGCCTGCTTCAGAAAATCGATGGCGTAGAGCACGCCGCTCGCTTCCTCGCCCGGGATGCCCATCTTCAGGCTCTGCCAGGCGCCGGTGGCGATGAACGCCGCTTTGTATCCCTGGCTGAAAAGGTCTTCCAGCTTCTCTACGCGGCTGTTTGTCTTGAGCTCCGCTCCAAGCTCCTGGACGTAGCTGATTTCATCTTCCAGCACGCTCTTGGGCAGCCTGTACTCCGGAATGCCGTAGCGCATCAGACCGCCGGTCTGCGGCGCCGCTTCGAAGATGGTGACCGGATAGCCTTGCCTGACCAGGTCATAAGCGCAGGCTAAGCCAGCCGGACCGGAGCCGATTATTGCAATCCTGTCTTGCCTTGTCCGCTTGACCGGGACCGCCTTCACCCTGCCTGTCTTAAACTCACTATCAGCCATGTAGCGCTTCAGCGTGCATATCGAGATGGCATCATCGAACTGACCCCTCAAACAGTCTACCTCGCAGGGATGAGCGCAGACGCGACCCAGCACGCCGGCGAATGGTGCTGCCTGCCGGAATACCTCCAGCCCTTCTTTAGCCTTGCCTTCGGCGATAAGCTTGATATAGCCGCCGGCATCGATACCGGCAGGACAGGAGACACTGCAAGCCGGAGCCCCGGCGGACTCCAGCCCTCTGGGATTGTATTTCTTCCTTATTTCATCCAGGGGACCGAACTCCAGCGCGCGCATGGAACAGCTAAGAACGCAGATTGGCTTATCCCCCTTCTCCATGCGGTCGAAGCACATGGTACACTTGGTCATCTTTGTTCCCGGAGCATCGTTCTCGAATTGCGGTGCGCCGTAGGGACAAGCCTCGAAGCACTTACGCTCCCCGGTGCACTTCTCCGGGTCTACCAGCACCGCACCGTACTTCTCTTCCTTGATGATAGCCTTGTTGGGGCAGGCTTCGGCGCACACCGGCTTCTCGCAGTGGAAGCAGGGGATGGTCAGCATGCGCAGGTCAATGTTCGGGAAGGCGCCCTTCTCCCACTGGTACACGCGCATCCACTTGGTCGGACCGGGCTGGATATCGTGCCACTGCTTGCAGGCGATGACGCAACCGTGACATCCGATGCACCTGCTCAAATCTATAAAAAAGCCGTACTGTGTCATTTGTTCTCTCCTGTGTATTTTTCTACCTGGACCAGGTTGGTAGCTCTCGCCGGAGCCAGGCAGCTATTGAACTCACCCCCGAGAAGCGTGGATGGTCCGGCGCCGCGGTCAACGCCGTCCTTATCATGAATTACCTTGCCTCCGGAGTGAAGCACCACTACCCCCGGCATTATCCTGGACGTAACGTAAGCCGGCATAACCACCGTGCCGCGGTCATTGTACACCTTTATCATGTCGCCGTCTTTTATACCCCTGGCTCTGGCGTCCACTGTGTTTATCCAGACCCGGTGCCGGTAAACGTGGTCTTTAAGCCACTTATAGTCCCAGAACAAGTAATGGACACGGTAGCGGGAGTGCGGCGTTATCAACATCAGCGGGTACTTCTTTGTCAGCGGGTCGTCCATGCCCCTGGGCATGGCGCGGTAGGTCGGCGACGGGGTCATATCGCCCCAGTCAGCCGGAAGGTTATCGATGAGGTGACCCAGCGGGTCGTAGTGCTCGCTCTTGCCTCTCTGCGACTCGTCAGCCACCAGCCGTGAGTAAAGCTCTATTTTACCCGAGCCCGTCTTAAAGGGCTTACCCTCCTTAATCTGTTCGTCCCAGCCGGTGAAAGGTTTCTCATCATACTCATCAGGGTTGATGAACTTGCCCATGCTGTACTCTTCAAAGGACGGCAACTTAACGCCTTTCTTTGTCTCGAAGTACTCCTTTATCTGTGCGTAGGCGTCTCTCTGGCACCTCTCCCAGTCAGACTCCCAGTTTTCATCGGTAGTGTAGTAGGAGAAGAACTTCTTCGGGTCAATCCCCAGCCTTTCAGCAAGCTTGCAATAAGCCCAGACACCGGACTTGACCTCGCCTGGCGGGTCAACCACCCCGGCGCACCAGTTCACCGCCTCGAAGGTGCCATAGGATGCGCTCCTGGCTATGCCCTTCTCTTCCCACGTCCAGTCCCGGGCGGGCAGTATAATATCGGCGTACTTTGCGGTGGGATGCATGAAGCTGTGCATATAGACAAAGAATTCCATCCGGTTAAAGGCTTTGACCTGGTTGTTGGAAGAGTTACAGCATATCACCAGGCTGTTGGTGGCGTGCGGCTTATGCCCGCCGCCCCAGAACATGACTTTAGGATTGTAGTCCTTTAAGATATCCGGTTTTGCCCGCCAACCTGTCATCCTCATATAGTCCTTAGGGCTCAGCTCTCCGCTGCGCACCTTATCCAGCATGAGGACTGACTCAGCCCAGTAGTGACTCCGGTACACCTTGGGCACCTTGAAGTCCCCCGGCACCCCGCTCCAGCCGCTGAACTCACCACCGGGTATCGGGCGGAACGGACCGGGATGCATCGCCGGACCGGCACCGGGAGTGCCCCAGTAGCCCAGCATCGCCTGGAGCGCCGCGAAGGAGCCGACAGTCTGTTCGCCGTCGCTCTTGCGGCTAACCGCGAAGTGACAATACAACCAGGCTGGTCTGTTGGTGCCGACCATTCTGGCTATAGAGCGGATAGTCTCCGCCGGCACGGCGCACTTTACCTCTGCCCATTCCGGAGTCTTGGGCACGCCGTCTGCCTTGCCCAGAACGTACTCCTGCCACTTCTGAAAGCCCAGAGGCTCAACGTATCTGGCCACAAACTCTTTATCCCAGAGGTTTTCCATAAACAGGACGTACGCCATTGCCATGAACATGGCGCGGTCTGTTCCCGGCTTGATGGGAATCCACTGGTCAGCCAGCACCTGGGCGGCAGCGCTGTACCTGGGGTCAATGATGATGACCGGCTTCCCCCTTTCCCGCGCCATCTTGATAAACCAGGCGAACATGTGGGCCGGACCCTGGTGCTGTACCGTGGCGTCACTGCCCCAGAGGACAATCATCTTGGTGTTGGCAAGCATATCGGAGGCTGAGCCTGAGGACCATGACGCCGGTTCCCATCCCTTGCCGCCGGTAATCATGTGCATCATCAACCGTGCCGCGTCATATGAACACCACCCCCAGCCGGTCACCCCGGCGCCAAAGTGGGAGAAGAGCCGCTCCGCAGACTCATTAGCGTAAGGTGTGATAATGGAGTAGGGACCATATTTCTGCTTGGCTCCCTGCAGTTTTTCGGCGATGGTGTCCAGCGCTTCATCCCAGGAGATACGGACATACTTGCCTTCACCCCGCTCGCTCCCCAGCTCTCTCTTCAACGGATACAGCAGGCGGTCGGGGTGATAGAGCCAGCGGTAGAACTGCAAGCCGATGACGCAGGGTCTTCTCTGCAGTTTGATTTTCAACAGGTCTTTTTCGGACAGCACCTCATCTTCTCTGCCCACGTTCTTGTTGTAGCGGTCGTCCGGCTCCACGGCGATAATCTTACCGTCCTTTACATGGGCTTTGAAGACACACTGCTGGTTGCCGCCGCAGTTACAGCGGCAAGCGGTATATACCGTCTTAGTGCCTTCGTGCTTGTCTACAATGAGTTGTGCCACAGCTTCCTCCATTATCCATATATTTAGCGTCTTAAACGTTACTTATAGTTCAAACTTAGATGAAATCCTGAGCACGAAATCCTATTTAAGCTATCAGCTATCAGCTTACAGATAAGAGCTGACTGCTTACAGCTAATAGCTAACAGCTTAGAAATTAGTCCCTTAGAAATGAAATCTTGCGCAAATTAGAAAAAACTGGCTTGCGGACAGGCAGGGTTCACCCAGAAGGTTCTCCCTGAAGGGACGCCTGTCCTGCCGTCGGTACAACAGGCCTCCGTGCCTGTCGCGTCCTTTTCTTTTGGTTCCGGCTTGTCCGGGTTAGGATTTAGGATTTGCTTCTGTCCTTTAATATTTATGTCGTCACATATACTAAACTACTTATACTCGTAAAAACCTTTGCCGGTCTTGCGCCCCAGCCAGCCGGCGGTAACCATCTTCTTTAGCAGTGTTGGCGGTGCGTACTGCGGTTCTTTGAACTCGTTATAGAGGGAATCAACGATGAAATGGATGACGTCCAGCCCGATGAGGTCAGCCAGCGCCAGAGGTCCTAGCGGGTGATTCAAGCCCAGTTTCACTCCCTGGTCTATGTCATCTCTGGTGGATACCCCTGCCTCCAGCATGCGGATGGCATTCAGGATAAAGGGTAAGAGCAGGCGGTTGACAATAAAGCCCGGCGTATCCTTGGCGAAGACAACCGTCTTGCCGAGCGACTCACCGAAGGCTTTGCCTGTTTTGATTGTATCTTCGCTGGTGACTATGGTCTTCACTACCTCCAGGAGCGGCATCAGCGGCACCGGGTTGAAGAAGTGCAAGCCCAGCACCCTGTCCGGTCGCGCTGTCGCCATCGCCATATCTGTAATAGATAGACAGGATGTGTTGGTCGCCAGGATGGCGTGCCCGGGACAAATCCTGTCCAGCTCCGCCATTATCTTCTTCTTCAGCTCAATGTTCTCGATAGCCGCCTCTATAACCAGGTCGCAATCGCTGAAGTCTTTTACACTCGTAGTGCCTTTGATGCGACCCAGTATCGCGTCCTTATCCTTTTGAGCCAGCTTGCCCTTGTCCACCGCCTTAGTCAGCCCGTTGCTCAGGGCTGATAGCCCTTTGTTCAAAAGCATCTCGTTTATCTCCGAGACAGTCACCTGGTAGCCGGCTTGCGCGCTCACTTGAGCGATGCCGGCGCCCATCACGCCACAACCCACCACACCGACTTTTTTGATTTCCATAGTACCTTCCTTTACTCTGACCACATTGTGGGAATACGTCCGCCTATGGCGGGCCAGCTTGGTGGCAGGTTGACACCTAAGCAAATTCTAACAGGGTGTCTATTCGACCGTCAAGGAAGCTTTGCGAGCTTCCCCCGTCCGGCGCAAGCGTTTATCCACCACCTGCCTCTTCCTGGTGCTGACTGCCTTGATTATGGGAGTAAGACTTACCTGGGGCTTTGCACCCTGGCTGGTAGCGCTATTCATAGTCTTGGCGGCAGTCTTTGCATGGAGAGCCTACAAGAAGCCCATGCCTCTAGGCTGGATATAGACATTGACGGGCACCTCTATCAAGGCGGCGTTTGTGAGGCAAACTGCCTCGCGGTTACACGCCTCAGGTCGAGGCGGCGGGAGCGCACCCCGAAGAGCCACCGGTTGAAGAGCCGACGGTACAGAACAGGGAGAACACTCTCTCCGGATTCTTCTCCCCGCACCCTGGGCACTGTATCTCTGAATCCTTATCAGCCAGACTGCGGCGGAGCTCAAACCTCTCGCCGCACTTCGCGCATTCGTACTCGTAGATAGGCATGCAATATCACCTCAAAGCCAGATTCTGAGTCTATTATAGCTGGTTGGTCTTACGCAGTGCAAAAGCGCGGGATTATTTGTCACCATTCAGTTACCGACCTTCCTTTCGCTTGAAGTACTTCATCGTTACCCTGCTTACCGCCGGCACCCGGAGCAGTAATAGCACGAGCACAATGATTCCATAAATGAACGGCGCGCTGATGGCTATTTTTATTTGCCACAGGTAATGGAGCACCGCCAGGATGCCCGCCACGTAAATGAGCCAGTGTAATCTCTGCCAGTTCCTGCCCAGCCGCCTCACCCAGCCCTTAGTAGAGGTCACCGCCAGTGCCAGCAGTATCAGGAAAGCGGCAAAACCAGCGATTATATATCGCTTCTCCGCGATGTCTTCCCAGAGCAGGGCGAAGTCGAAACCGTAGTCCAGTCCCACCAGGTTGAGCAAATGAAGGCTGGCGTAGGCGAAGGCGTAGAGTCCCATCGGGCGCCGGAGCGCCAGCGCCTGCCTGAATCCGGTGAAGTTATAGACAGGTGTGCAGGCTAGCGTCAGCGTCAGCAGGAGCAGGGTGTACCTGCCCGTCCGCAACTGGATTTCCCGTATCGGGTTGGCGGTCAGTCCACCCTGCGTGAAGTCCCATATAAGTAGAAGGAGCGGCGAGAGTGCGCCGGCGTGGAGCAGGATTCGGAGTGTGATGGCTATAGTCTTCTGCATCAGTAGAATTTGGTCAGGTCCATGCCGGTGTAAAGCTGTGCTACTTCATTGCCGTAGCCATTGAGCATTAGCGTCTTGGCGCGAGCCAGCTCGCCGATGCGGCGCTCGCTTGCTTGAGACCAGCGCGGGTGGTCCACCTCCGGGTTAACATTGGCGTAGAAGCCATACTCCTGCGGCTGTGCGACAGCCCAGGTGGATACCGGCATTTCCTCCACCAGGTCTATTTTCACGATGGACTTGATATTCTTGAAGCCGTATTTCCAGGGGAGGACCAGCCGCACCGGGGCACCGTTCTGCGCTGGCAGAGGCTTTCCGTAAAGCCCGGTAGACAGTATGGTCAGGTTGTACATGGCTTCATCCAGTCTCAGCCCTTCGACATAAGGCCAGGCAAGCAAATCAATCTTTTGACCCGGCATCTGCTCCGGGTTGTACAGTGTCTCAAATCGGACATATTTGGCTCTGGACTGAGGCTCCACTTCCTTCAGCAGTTTGCCCAGTGGGAAGCCGAGCCACGGGATGACCATGGACCAGGCTTCGACACAGCGCATGCGGTATATCCGTTCTTCCGGAGAGAACCGGCGTACCAGTTCGTCAATATCAAAGGTGCGGGGCTTATTGACCATCCCGCCCACCGTCACCGTCCAGGGTGAGGTCTTGAAGTTTTTGGCGGCGTCCCCCACGTCCTCTTTATCAAACGAGAACTCATAGAAGTTGTTGTAGTTAATTACGTCGTTGCAGGGTGTCAGCTTAGCGCCAAGCTCATCGGTGCTGGCGCTCGCCGCTGCGCCGGCGCAGAAGCCGGTGCCCTCCGGTGTTATTTTCTGCGGTCTGCAAGCCGAGGACAGGATGGTTCCGGCAACAAGTGCGCCCATTCCAGCGATAAACTTACGCCGGGAAAAGTAGATGTGCTCCGGCGTGATTTCGTGCGAGTGTATCTTTCCCATAAGATTTTCCCCCTCTCCCACGGCACTCCTTCTAAAAACGTTATCGAGTAAGATGATTTAGTCTGTCAAACTTCGCCAATAGCCTACTTTAATTTTAATTCAAAGAGTACCTCGGAGTCTAATAGTTTGATACACTTAAATCAGGCGGAAGTCAATGAATTGGGGGGGGTATGTATGTTGATACACAGGACACCGGTCATCATCGCTGGGAAATCCAGGGGATACGCTAAGGGTTCGGTTGTGAGGGAGGCGAAAGGGTTCGTTTTGCTCAGCGGCGCTGTGGGGCAGGACCCTGTTACGGGCGAAATTCCCAAGGGGATAGGTGAACAGACCAGGCTTGCCATGGAAAGCATCAAGGCGAGGCTGGGGGAGTACGGCGCACCGCTGAAGAACATCCTGTTTGTCCGGCGGTATATGAAAGGCAACTTCCCCAACGGGATAGTCAATGACCCGGCATATCAGGAGAGCGATAGAGTGGTTCAGCAGTTCTGGAGAGAGAACTGCCCGGAGTTGCTCAGGGAAAACAACCCTCCGGCATCCACACTGCTCGGGGTCACATCGCTGGCGATGCCCGAGATGCTGATAGAGATAGAGGTTGTCGCGGCGCTTGACTAGCCGGACGCAGGGTTAACCGCCTGAGAACGGTTTCTCCACTATCCCGAGTTTCCCGCGAAACTCTGATTATAACATTCAAATCCCCCTCTTTTCCCCCTTTTCTAAGGGGGGGGGCTTTGCCTCAAAAGTCATTCTGAGGAGTGAAACGA
>JAUYDO010000246.1 GCA_030691835.1 Dehalococcoidia bacterium
ATTGAGCCCTGGGACTTCTTCTACCCCAGGAAGGTGCGCATCAAAGCCGGCGTCATCGAGGAGCTTGAGTTCCCTGCAAATAAGTTCTACTACAAGAAACTCGAAAAGAAGGACTTCATATTCTTTGTCGGTGAGGAACAGCCGACCGACGGCACCAGGGTGTATGCCGAAGGCAGTAAAGCCTATGACATGGCTAATCTGGTGCTGGACGTGGCGCAGAAGTTCGGTTGCCGCCGGGTCTATACCTCCGGCGCGGCGGTCTCCCTCATCCACCACCAGACGAAGCCCAGAGTCTGGGCGGTGACCAGCAGTCTTGACATGAACCGCGAAGTCAAGCGGTTTGAGAACACCATCCTGATGAGCGAGATTGAGGGCAGGGGCGACCAGGGCAGTATCACCGGCTTGAACGGGCTTCTGCTGGGACTGGCTAAAGCGCGTGGCTTCGAGGCTATCTGCCTGATGGGAGAGATACCGGACTACCTCTCCGGCGCGCCGTTCCCTTATCCCAGGGCGTCAAAGGCGGTGCTGGAAGTACTGACCAGACTGATCGGCGCTCAGATAGACTACCGCGGTCTTGACGAAATGGCTTTCCAGATAGACGGCATCATCGACGGCATCTATGAGAAACTGCCCCGGGAGATAAGGGAAAAGATAGAGCAACGGGTAAAGCCCAGGGCGGAATCCATAACTGAAGAAGATAAAGAGTGGCTCAAGGAGCACATCGACGAGCTATTCAAGAAGGGAGGCGAGGGTGAAAGACCTTCTTAAATTCTCCTGGAACCCCGAACTGAAGAGCCCGTCACTGGTTGTCGGCTGGACGGTGGACGCCAGCAGGCTGGGAACAAAGGTTACCGATTATCTAAATAGCAAAATCGGCGGCAAGAAATTCTGTCAGGTGGAGCCGATAGAGTTCTTCCCGCTCGGCGGTGTGACCATCGAGGATGACCTGCTCCAGTTTCCCGAGAGCTCCTTCTACGCCTGTCCGGAGAGAGACCTGCTCATTCTCAAGAGCACACCGCCCAGCCACGACTGGTACAGGTTTTTGAGCCTGGTCCTGGACGTCGCCGCGCAGTACCATGTGAAAGAGATACACGCCGTCGGTGCCATGGTCTCGTTGAATGCTCACACCACGCCTCGGGACATTATGGGCACCTTCAACTCGGCAGAGTTCAAGAACGCCATGAGCGTATACCACCTGAACACGGAGTGGGACTATGAGACGCCGCTGGGGCAGAGACCGACCCTTAACTCCTTTCTGCTGTGGGCGGCTAACCGGAGAAATCTGCCCGGCGTCAGCCTCTGGGTGCCCGTACCCTTCTATCTGGTAGGCGTCGATGACCCGCAGGCAGAGAAGAAAGTGCTCGATTTTTTCAACCAGCGCTTCAATCTACAGATGGACCTGAGCGACCTTGAGGAAGAGGCGAAGAGCCAGAACGAGCGCATAGCCGCGGCGAGGCAGGAGCTGCCTGATATCGATAAGGCAATCGAGAGATTGGAGACCAACCTCAGGCTCTCCGACGAAGAGAGCCAGGAGCTGGCGAAAGAAATCGAGAGTTACCTCAAAGAGAAGAGGGGCTTGAGCCCCTCGTAAGGTTCTTTAATATCTTCCACGGGGTGTAGACAACTGTCATTCGCAGGGGTGACAGAAGGTTTAGGAGAGGGCGGGGGGCGAGGTCTACGATAGCTATAAAAACGGCTATTTACCCAGTCATGTCACTGTATTCGCCCAGTGTCCATTCTATCCTACCCTTATTAATCAGGTCCAATAATTTACGGAATCCTGTCCACTTCCAGGTTTTCAGCATCATGTAGCGGGACGATAATGTCTGCTACTTTCTTTATCTTTAGCAGGCTGTCGTAGCACTTGATGGGGTCAATCAGGATTCCGCACGGGATGACGGGCACCTTCAGTTCCGCCGGCGGCTCGAAGTTGGTGCGTACGGAGCAGAGTCCGGCGATGACCGCCTTGCCCTTTACCGTGTCCACGACAATGCTCTCGCCGCAGGCGCTGTGCCCCGGCGTCACCATCACGCTTACACCCTCAACAATCTGCTTGTCACCCTCGATAGTCTCAAACTCAAGACCCTCCAGCATCTCGGGCTTGTAAGTGAACTGCTGGATTGGGTGCGGGTTCCTGGCGAAATCCAGCTCTGCCTTCTGGACTATCAACCTGGCTCTGGGGTACTTGTGCGCGAGCTGGACATGGTCTTCATGAAGATGGGTGAAGATGATAATATCAATGTCCTCTGGCTTCAGCCCGAATTTAGCGAGCCCCTGTTCCAGCGTCTGTATAGGCTCCATGCGGCCTTCCGGGAACATTATTGAGCCTGCCCCGCTGCCTGACCCGCCCGCGCTAACCTGCGAGCCGGCGTCAACAAGTATCTTCTGCTTCGGTCCTTCTATGTACCAGACGTAAGAGCCGCGGTTGTGCGGCGAGCCGTAACCCACCAGGTGAGTCATTTTATAGGTTGATACTCCGATGTTCCTGGTCAGCGGAACCGGTCTGATAACGTGCTTAGCCATTTGCTTCCTCCTGACTGATTTTAATCCTTTGCGTGGTTAAGACGCAAAGGAGACTTACCCCTCGACGCCCCTCAGCGCCTTGAAGACCCGCTCCGGGGTCATAGGTATTTCCGTAATTCTGGCTCCCGTGGCGTTGTAGATGGCGTTGGCGATAGCCGGCGCGGCGCCGACCATCGGCAGTTCCCCCATCCCCTTAGCGCCGAAGGGTCCGGTTGGCTCAAAGGTCTGGACCAGCTCAACCTCGGTCTTGGGCATGTCCACAGCCGTCAGTACCAGGTAGTTGCGGAAGTCCGGGTTCAGCATCCTGCCCGTCTTCTTATGAGTAAGGGGATTCTCGGTCAGCGAGTAGCCGATGCTGTGCTGGAGCGCCCCTTCTATCTGACCCTCCACCACCATGGGATTTATGGCTATGCCGTTGTCCTGCATGGCGACGAACTTCAACACTTCAACCTGCCCGGTCTCGGTATCCACCTCTACCTCGGCGAACTGAGCGCCGAACGCCTCCGGGAAGCCGGTATTCTCAAAGAGCGCGTTCGCCATGAAGGTTATATTGCCACCCAGTGATTTGCTTACCGCTTTCGCTATCTCGGTATAGGTCGCGCCCCTGTCCGGTGACTGCTTAGCAAAAATCCTGCCATTCCTGGCATCCAGTCCGGCGGCGTCCACGCCCAGCTTTTCCGCCGCTTTTGCCATGACCATCTGCTTTACCTTGGCGGCGGCTGACTTTACGGCATTGCCGGCGTTGTAAAGTGTCTTGCTGGCGAAAGCGCCGCGGTCGAAGGCGGCGATGTCAGTATCACCGGCTACAACCTGCACCGCGTCCAGCGGCAGACCCAGCTCCTCAGCGGCAATCTGCGCCAGCGTGGTATTGCTCCCCGTGCCCAGGTCCGAGGTGCCGGTGAACACCTGCGCTGTGCCATCTTCGTTAAGGCGCACCGAAGCCGTGGTGTAGTCCGCCTGGTACCCTGTCGTGCCGGTGGCATGACATATAACCGCCACGCCGATGCCGCGCTTCTTCCCCTCAGCGGCGGTCGGCTTGCCCCTCCTGTTCCAGCCAATCTTCTCTTTCCCCTTTGTCAGGCACTCAGCCATACCGGTAACCTTTATCGGTTTGCAGGAGAAACCGATGTCTCCCACGCTACGGTAGTTCTTAAGGCGGAACTCGACCGGGTCAATGCCCAGCTTCTCCGCTATCATGTCAATCATGGACTCCATGGCAAAACTGCCCTGCGGATTGCCGTAGCCGCGGTAAGCGCCGGCGCTCATGATATTAGTGTAGACGCGATGCCCTTCAAACCGGCTGTTAGGGCATTTGTAGGCAAGGACAATCGCTTTGGCGGCGAGTCCGATGGGTCCCGTCTTATATACGTAAGCGCCTTCGTTGCTCAGGATTCGGGTGTCTATGGCGGTTATCGTGCCGTCTTTCTTGACTCCCACCTTCAACCTGATGATGCAAGCATGACGGCTGATGCCGACCGAGAACTCTTCCTCGCGGCTGAGTATAAGCTTGACGGGCTTTCCCGCTATCTTGGATAGCAAGGCACATATATGTTCAACCACCATGTCCAGCTTACTGCCGAAGCCGCCGCCCAGGTACGGTTTGATAATGCGCACCATGGTCATGGGCATATCCAGGTACTCAGCAAGTATTGGTTGTAGCACCAGGGCAAGCTGGCTGGGTGTATAGACGGTCAGCTTCCCCGACGGGTCGAAGCTGGCTATAGCGCCGTGCGTCTCCATGCAGGCGTGCCTCTGCGCCGATGTCCTGAACGTCTCCTCAAATACGTGGTCCGCCTCTCTGAAACCGGCTTCGACATCTCCGGAGCTGGATTTTATGGAGCTGGCGATGTTTCCCGGTTTGTCGGCGTGTACCATCGGCGCGCCCGGCTTTATGGCTTCCTCCGGGTCGAAGACAGCGGGCAGTTCCTTGTAATCCACCTTTATCAGCTTCAGCGCCTCTGCGGCTATCTCTTCCGTCACGGCGGCTACGGCGGCAACTTCGTCACCGATAAATCGCACCTCGTCATCGAAAGCCACCCTGTCCGGCGGAACATCAAAGACCACGGGTATCAGCTTGCGGGGTGCGTTGTTCTTGCTCAGCACCGATTTGACCCCGGGCAGTCTCTCAGCTTTACTGGTATCAACCCGCAGCACCTTGGCATGGGCATAAGGGCTTCTCAGGACCTTAGCGTAGAGCATGCCGGGCAAGGTCATATCACCGGTGAACAGGGCGCTGCCGGTCACCTTCTCCGGGGCATCCTTCAGGGGTACGCGTTTACCGACTATG
>JAUYDO010000248.1 GCA_030691835.1 Dehalococcoidia bacterium
AAATCATAGAGGGCGGCCCTTAGATAATAAAAATGATGCACATCGCTCGTGACCCTGATGAAGGATTAGAACTCAAACCAGAAGTTAAAGAGAGACTTAAGCAGTCTCTGGCTGATATGGAACATGGTGAACCAGGCATACCACTAGAACAAATAGCAATAATGCTTAAAGGAGCATACAAGATGCCGCAGGCTAAAATTGGAGTTATCGGGGGGACGGGGCTATATGATATCGAAGGACTGACGAGTATTAAAGAGGTAGACATTGAGACGCCCTTTGGCATGCCCAGCGACAGCATAGTCGTGGGCAGGCTGGGACAGGTGGGCATCGCCTTCCTGCCCCGGCACGGCAAAGGACACCGCATCATTCCCACGGAAATACCTTCGCGGGCAAACATCTACGCGCTGAAGAAGCTCGGCGTGGAGCACATCATCTCTATAAACTCGTGCGGCAGTTTTAAGGAAGAGCTAAAGCCCGGCGACATGGTGATACCGGACCAGCTCATTGACCGCACCTTCGCCCGGGAGTGCACCTTCTTCGGAGAGGGAGTCGTCGCCCATATCCCGTTTGCTGAGCCGTTTTGCCCGGCGCTGAGCCAGGTTCTGTATGAAGCGGCGAAGGAAGTCGGCGCTACCGTCCATCCAAAGGGCACTTACGTGGCGATGGAGGGACCTGCCTTCTCCACCCGCGCCGAATCAAGACTGCACCGCTCCTGGGGGGCGGATATAATCGGCATGACCGCCTCGCCGGAAGCCAAGCTGGCGCGGGAGGCGGAGATATGCTATGCCAGTATCGCCTGCGTCACCGACTACGATAGCTGGATGGAGCGCAGCGAGGCAGTGACCGTAGATACCATCATCTCCTGTATGCGCCGGAACATCGACCTCGCCAAGAAGATAATCAAGCTGGCTGTGACCAGGCTACCAGAAAAGCGCGACTGCGGGTGCGCTTCGGCGCTGAAGACCGCGATTGTCACGGCGCCGGCGGTGATGACGCTTGAGCAGAAGAAAAAGTTTAACCTGCTGATTGGAAAATATATTAGCTAAGAGAGTTAAAACCATGCCGCTGTAGAGTTCAATTGCGTGCCCACCATGATTGGCAGTATGCCGCACACCGACCCGACGGAGGCGTGCGCGCAGGTCACCCGCTTCCTGAAAGACATCCCTGCCTGGCCTCAGTTGCCCAAGCGCTCTTTCCTTGAGAACATGTACGCACAATACAGCCAGGGTTTTCCCGGGGCGGTGGTCAAGGACGAGAAAATATACATCGACCGTGCACAGGACCTGGACAAGCCGCTGGAACAGCTATATGCGGCGTATCTGGGAAATAACATTGATAAGTATCCCATAAGCGCGGACTACGCCGCCGGACTGCACAGGTTCCTGTCAATGACCGAGCTTTCTCCGGTGGCTGTCAAGGGGCAGGTCACGGGACCGGTTAGCTGGGGCTTGACCGTAACCGATAGCAATATGCGGGCGGTGCTCTACGATGAGGTGCTGGCTGATGCCGCCGCCCGGCTACTCAGGCTCAAGGCAAGCTGGATGGAAAGGGAACTGCGCAAAATCTGCAAGAACACCATCATCTTTGTGGACGAGCCGTACATGGCTTCCTTCGGCTCGGCTTTCTTCTCGCTGTCCAGGGAGAAGGTCGCCGGACTGCTGGAAGAGGTCTTCAGCGGCATCACCGGAATAAAGGGCGTGCACTGCTGCGGCAACACCGACTGGTCGGTGTTGCTGGGCACCAGCCTCGATATAGTGAGCTTCGATACGTACACCTATGCTGAGTCGCTTACCCTGTACCCCGCCGAGGTGAAGCGCCTGCTGGACAGGAAAGGCGGCATAGCCTGGGGCATCGTGCCCAATGAAGAGGAACTGCTGGTTAAAGAGACAACCGCCAGTCTGCAAGACCGTCTTGAAGCGGCGATAGCGCCTTTTACCAGAAAGGGCATACCCTTCCGGCAACTAATAAAGCAGGGGTTGCTCACGCCCTGCTGTGGACTGACGCGCCTCAGGACTCCGGAGGCTTCAGGACGTGCCCTTGAACTGCTGGCGGAGCTTTCGGCGAGAATCAGGAGCCGGTACGGGTAAAGCGCATGAGAGCTGACATGGAATGCAAAATCAAGATAAACAAGGACAGGTGCACCTGCACCTACGAGCCCTGTCCCAGAAAAGGCAGGTGCTGTGAATGCCTGACATACCATCTTGATATGGACGAGCTTCCGGGCTGTGTCTTTCCACCTGAGGTCGAGCGCACCTACGACCGCTCCTTCGCCAGGTTTGCCCGGATACATGCGGACAGAACTTGAACAGGCACCTAACTCCCTAAGATAAAAAAGATGTGTCAGCCTAAAGCTCCAGACGGATAGCTCCTTCTCTGGCAAATAGCGCCTGTTTAAGCTAATATTATTAATATCGATTAAAATAACGACAACTACAGATAGGAACCGATGAAACAAGTCTACCTGCTTACGGGTAAACCGGGCACAGGAAAGACCAGCCTTATCAAAGAGGCTTTAGCCAAAATCAATATTACAGCGGGCGGCTTTTACACTGAAGAACTGCGCACCCAGGGTGTCAGACAGGGATTCAGGCTGGTCACGCTGGACGGTCAGACCGCCACGCTTTCGCACGTCAACATAAAAAGCCCGTACCGCGTGAGCAAGTACGGGGTTGATGTCGAGGCTCTGGAGCGCGTTGGCGTAAGCGCCCTCGAGAAGGCGGCGCGGGAGTGCGACCTCGTCGTCATCGATGAAATAGGCAAGATGGAGCTATTTTCTGAGAAATTCCGCAACGCCGTATCGTCCATAATCGATAGCGGCAAAAAGGTCCTGGGCACCATAATGCTCAACCCCAACCCGTTTGCAGACGCTATAAAACGGAATCCCCGGGTCAATGTGCTAACCCTGACCGCAGAGAACCGCCGGCAGGCGCTTGATGAGATACTGCGCTGGCTGGGCACCGCGCCGGAGCCGGTCGGCTTAGCGGAGAAACGCCAGGAATGACAACGCGACTACCCGACATGGTCCAAGCCATGCTCGACCCGGAGATATACCCGGATAGGACAAGCAAAGTGGAGCTGGCGCAGACCCAGATGTCTTTCGTATTCCTCACCGATAACTATGTTTACAAGGTCAAGAAGCCCGTTGACCTGGGCTATCTTGACTATACCACGCTGGACAAACGCCACTACTTTTGCCGGCAAGAGGTGGAACTGAACCGCCGTCTCTGCCCGGAGGTCTACCTTGGCGTGGTGCCTATCACAAGGAGCAACGGCGCCTTTACACTGGGCGGTCAGGGCGAGGTCGTAGACTACGCCGTAAAGATGCGGCGACTGCCTGAAGACCGCATGATGAACGTCCTGCTGGAGCCGCAGAAAAGAAGATTCGAGCCGGTGACGGAAGTCCCACCGGCAAAACATGTTATAATTGATACCTCAGAGCCGCTGGAGAAACAGGTCAATACGGTGACGGAGAGGTTGCCGTGACACTAGAGGACAGTAATGGTCCAATCTAGCCAGGTTGTCAGACAGGAGTCTTACCTGTCTCTAATGCTCGCCTCACTGCGCTACCGCGACTTCCGGCTGGTCTGGCTCGGCTCTTTTACAGAGCACTTCGGCGAGTTCATGGAGATAGCCACCATCCTGTGGCTGACCAATGAACTGACTCACTCACCGCTCATGCTCACCATAGTCGGCTCCAGCCGCTATATGGCCATGGTGTTCATGCCCATGGTCAGCGGGGTGGTGGCGGACAGGGTGAACCGGCGCAGTATGCTGATTGTTGCCCTGCTCGGTTCAGCGGTCTTATCCGTCATACTGGCAATATTAACGCTAACCGGACTCATCGCCGTGTGGCACCTTATCGCTATCAGCCTGGTCAGCGGCGTCGCCATGAGCTTCAATCACCCGGCGCGGCAGGCCATTGTCCCCAACCTCATCAAAAGGGAGCACCTGCTCAACGCCGTGTCGCTGGACTTCATATCAGTCCACGTCTCACTTTTCATCAGCATGTTGATGGTCGGCTTTCTTATATTGCTCCTGGGCACGGGACCGATATTCATAATCAGGGTGGCGGGCTGTATTCTGGCTATAGTCTGGCTCATGATGGCACGCATTCCACCCACACCAGCGGCAACAAAGAAACGAGCGCCGTGGCAAAGCCTTACCGAGGGTTTTTCCTACCTCCGGGTCAACCCGATACTTGTGGGCTTCATAGCGCTTTACCTGTTGCCTCGATTAGTTGCCACTACCTACAGCAATTTTACGCCGGTCTTTGCCAACGACATTCTGCGGGTAGGAGCCGTCGGCTACGGCTACCTGCAAGCCGCCCCGGGACTGGGAGCCATCCTGTCACTCATAGGACTTACCGTGCTCACCTACTATAAAAGAAAGGTGACGCTCCTGGTCTTTGCCGGCTTAATCATGGGAGTTGGCTTGATAGCATTCACCTTCTCTCCGTGGCTGTATCCCTCCCTGGTACTGCTGGTAATAGTAGGGGGAGCAGAAATAGCTTTTAGCACGGTCAACTCCACCTTGATTCAAGCCGCAATCCCAGATGAGGTCCGGGGCAGAATCATGAGCTGGCGCGAGGTAGCCTTCGGGCTGGGACCCGTTGCCAGTATAGCCTTCGGCGCTGTGGCACAGTATACCGGTGTGCCCACTTCGGTTGAAATACTGGGCGGTGTCTGCCTTATCGTTTCAGTGGTATTGATTATATTTTTGCCTGGATTCAGGAGAATAGAGTAAAATAACCAGAAGGAGCTTTAATGCCATCACGCAAACAATACGATATCAAAGACCCGGCGCTGGCTGAAGCCGGGAAACGGCGCATAGAATGGGCATCACGCGAGATGCCGGTGCTGAAGCTGATAAAGGAGCGGTTCGCCAGGGAGAAGCCGTTCAAGGGAATCAGGATATCAGCCTGTCTGCACATCACCACGGAGACGGGGAACCTGGCACTCGCCCTCAAAGAGGGTGGAGCCAGCGTCATCCTGTGCGCCTCAAACCCCCTTAGCACACAAGACGATGCCGCTTCAGCGATGGTAGACTATGATATACCGACCAACGCCATCAAGGGTGAAGACCAGGAGACCTACTATAAGCACATCAGCACCGCGCTGGACCACAAACCTCAGCTCACCGTTGATGACGGCGCCGACCTGGTAACCACGCTCCACACCAGGCGCAGTGAACTGATAAAGAACGTCATCGGCGGCACGGAGGAGACCACCACCGGCGTCATCAGACTCCGGAGCATGGAGAAGGCGAGAAAGCTGAAGTACCCCATCATCGCCGTCAATGACGCACAGACCAAGTATTTATTCGACAACAGGTACGGCACCGGGCAGAGCACCATTGACGGGGTAACGCGCGCCACCAACATCCTGTGGGCGGGGAAAAAGGTGGTCATCTGCGGCTATGGCTGGTGCGGGCGCGGCGTAGCCCTGAGAGCCCGGGGCTTGGGCGCTCACGTCATCATTTGCGAAGTCCAGCCGGTGCGCGCCCTGGAAGCGGTCATGGACGGGAACCAGGTCATGTCACTGGCTGAAGCGGCAAAGCTCGGCGATATATTCATCACCGTGACCGGCGATTTGAGCGTGATAGACAAGGAACACTTCAAGGCGATGAAGGACGGTGCCATCCTTGCCAACAGCGGTCATTTCAATGTCGAGATAAATATACCGGCGCTTGCGAATTTAGCCAGGGGAAAGCGACAAATCAGACCTTTCGTTGATGAGTACGTGCTGAAGGACGGACGCCGTATCTACCTGCTGGGAGAAGGCAGGCTCATCAACCTCGCCGCCGCAGAGGGGCACCCGGCAAGCGTCATGGATATGAGCTTTGCCAATCAGGCGCTCAGCCTGGAATACATCGTGAAGAACAGGGACACGCTGAAACCCGAGGTCTATTCCGTACCCGAACAAATTGACAAGGAAGTAGCCCGTTTGAAACTTCAAGCAATGGGCATAACTATAGATACCTTGACTGCCGAACAGAAGGAGTATCTTACCAGCTGGGAGCAAGGGACATAAGGAGGAAGAAGATTGGCTAACTGTTTTGCGACATCACCCAAATACCTTTTCACCTCGGAGTCGGTGACCGAGGGGCATCCCGACAAAATATGTGACCAGGTGGCAGATGCGGTACTTGACGCCATCATCAAGGAAGACCCCACCGCCAGGGTCGCCTGTGAGGTCGCGGTGACCAACGGCCTGGTGGTTGTCATGGGTGAGATTACCACAGCCACCTATATTGAAATTCCCGAAATAGTGCGGGAAGTGGTGCGTGACATAGGCTACACCGACCCGGAGTACGGTTTTGAATACAAGTCCTGTGGCGTGCTCGCTTCCATCAACAAGCAGTCACCCGATATTGACAGGGGCGTGAGTTTATCACAGGAAGCGAAGTCAACCAGAGCCAGGGACGAGCTTGATAAAATCGGCGCCGGCGACCAGGGCATGATGGTCGGTTTCGCCTGCAACGAGACGCCGGAGCTAATGCCCCTGCCCATCTCGCTGGCTCACAAGCTCTGCCAGCGGCTGGCTATGGTCAGAAAACAGAAAATACTGACCTATCTGCGCCCCGACGGCAAGTCGCAGGTCACCGTGGAGTACCATCACGGTGTTCCGGCACGTGTCCCCAGCATCGTCATCGGCGCCCAGCACGACCCCGACGTGACCCACGAGACTATAAGAAAAGACATCATCGAGCACGTGGTCAAGCCCGTAGTGCCGCCGCAACTGCTGGATGACGGGACGCAGTACTTTGTTAACGCCACCGGGCGTTTCGTAGTCGGCGGTCCCGCCTCTGACACCGGCTGTACCGGGCGCAAGATACTGGTTGATACCTACGGCGGCATGGCGCGGCACGGCGGCGGCTCTTTCTCCGGCAAAGACCCCACCAAGGTCGACCGCTCGGCGGCTTACGCCGCCCGGTATATTGCCAAGAACGTGGTAGCCGCCGGACTCGCCGACAGGCTGGAGCTCCAGGTGGCGTACTGCATCGGTGTCGCCCATCCGCTGTCCATATCCATCGAGACCTTCGAGACCCAGAAGGTAGATAACGAAAAGATACTTGACCTGATAAAGAAGCACTTCGACCTCCGCCCCGGGGCTATAATCCGGGACCTCAACCTGCGCCGCCCCATATACAAACAAACAGCGGCGTACGGGCACTTCGGCAGGACTGATATAGAGCTACCCTGGGAGAAAACGGACAAAGCCCAAATCTTGAGAAAAGAGGCCTTTGGCAAGTAAAGGCACAACTAAGAGAT
>JAUYDO010000050.1 GCA_030691835.1 Dehalococcoidia bacterium
GTGCGCCGTGGTAACTACCTTGCATATATCAGCGCCGGCTTTCAACTGCGCCTCAACTATTTTCCCCAGTTCGCTCAGTGACAGAGTGTTTTTCAGGTTGTGGTAAGAAAGCAGGCATTTTGATTTTTTCTTAATCCGGGGCACAATTTCCTCAAGACCTTTGGTCCTGAGCTCCAGGTCAACTATGTCGGCTCCTAGCTCAGAAGCCTCAAGAAGCTCATCAATTCTGTTCTTTCCAGCTTTGCCTCCCTCGCTGGCGCTGCGGTTGCAGGCAATCCAGGGTTTACCAAGCTGTTTGACTACCTCCCGCCATCCGGCGCCAATTAAGTCCATGCGCACCTCAAAAAGGTCGACACGGGACTCGACATCATGGACAGCGTCTATGTCATTATCCACGATTACAGCGCATATCCTGGGTCTCATTGAAGTCCCCGTAGCTCTTCTTCCACAAGAGTTGAACTCACTTCATCGGTCACGAACACGTTACCGATGGCTTTCGGTAGTACGAATCTAACCTTTCCAAGCAGGACTTTTTTATCATGGGTCATAGTCTGCATTATCTTTCTTATGTCAAACTGAGGCATCTTTACCGGAAGTCCGGCGCGCTCTATCACTCCAATGAGCTTTTCCAGGTCTTCCGTCTTAAAGTAGCCCAGCTTGTTCGAGATGCGCCCGGCGGCTATCATGCCCAGCGCCACAGCCGACCCGTGCGCTGTCTTGAAATCAGACAATGCCTCGATGGCGTGTCCCACCGTATGTCCGAAGTTCAGGATGTTTCTAAGACCGAGGTCTTTTTCGTCCTTTTCCACGACCTCAGTCTTGATTCTCGCCGACCTGAAAACGATTTCCTCAAGCAGTTCTTCATCAAGCTTTTTTATCTGCTCTATTTTACCTTCAACCAGAGCGAAAAGCCCTTTATCCCTGATAACACCGTATTTTATCACTTCAGCCAGTCCGTCACGCACCTGCGCGGCTGGGAGGGTCTTTAGTGTCTGTATATCAGAGATTACCAGCCCGGGCTGGTAGAAAGAGCCGATTACGTTCTTCAGGCGGCCATGATTGACAGCTACCTTGCCGCCGATACTGCTGTCAACCTGAGCCAGCAGGGTGGTCGGCACCTGCACCAGCGGCAAGCCACGCATGTAAGTAGCCGCCACAAAGCCAGCCAGGTCGCCTATGACGCCGCCACCCAGAGCCAGAACTGGCGTCGAGCGCTCGGCACGAAAGCGGCTCAACTGACCGTACAGGCGACCAGCCATTTTCAGGGACTTCTGCTCCTCCCCATCTGGTACGTCCAGCACAGCCACATTAAGTCCAGCGCCTGTGAGACTACTCTGCAGTTTCTCGCCGTATAAGTCTCGCACCACCGGATTCGTTATCACAACCGCTTTGTCCCTGAATCCCAGGTCTTTGATAAGTCTCCCTGCGCTCGCCAGAAGTCCGGAGCCAACAAAGATTTCATAGCCACCTGCGCCCAGCTTAACACTTATTTTCTTCATCTAGCTTTTCCGAATTATTGTCTTGCATATTATCTTACACGTAGCAATAACTTTCCTCAACTCCTCCGGCATTGTCATCTGGGAGCCATCGACCAGTGCTTCTTTTGGGTTGTGGTGCACCTCAATCATCAACCCGCTGGCTCCGGCGTCAATAGCCGCACAGCTCATGTTGAATATCATCTTTCTCTCATCTCTCACCAGCCCTATGACCGTGCGAAAAGCTCCTTTTGACACATCGGCGCTAAGTCCGTACCTCTGTATCTCCTGTATCACCTGGCCTACTTGCTCCGGCGTGGCATCAGTCTTCATTATTCAAAATGAAAGACCCTCCGCTCGGGAGGGTCTTATCGATTTTCTTTGGTCTATTCTGTGCTTACGTTACTATTTTAAGCCAGCGCTCCCAAGCGAAGCCGAAAAGCTTCCAAAGAAGAAGTAGTAATAGTACCAGTTGGGAGCAACGTAGTTCAACATGTTCAATGCCTAAAATAACATACTTACGAAGTCCTTGTCAACCTTTACTCAGAGGGTGGAAGCAGGTCACGGTCGAGTCCCAGCTCTTCACGGGCTTTACTCATGAGCTTCTCCAGGTAGAGTTTAAGGTTTTTCCGCTCCTGCTGTGTCAATACACCCATGATGCGCTTGATTGGGCCACGCTTCGTTGATTGGTCGTAAGCCCGCGTCCCCTTATCGGTCAGGGATACTCTTACCAGATTCTTTCTGTCCAGGTCCTTCAGCTTCTTTACAAAGCCCTTCTTTGCCATCCTGTCTACGAGGGCTGACACGGTGTGCGGTTGTCTCAATATGACCCTGGATATTGCCGCCGGTGTGGCTTTGTTACCCAGAGCCTGTACGATGAACAGTAGACCTGCTTGCTCGGGAGAAACGCCGTACCTCTGAAGCTCCTTCTCCCTCGCCCGGAATATGGCGTATCTGGTCCTGGTCAGTAACAGCCATAAGTCCTGGTCCTCATCTGAGTAAGAAAAATACTTGACATCCTCATCGTATTTTACCACTGAATCAGTATCCTCCTTATCAACGTGATTTTAATATTAGGGGCGTCAAATATTAATATTTTAGCATATATCGCAGGGAATATCCACATATGACCTACCACTTACGAACATCCGATTATGGAGTGACTGTTGCAGGTTCAGGAGCGGAAATGCTAGAATTATACAATCCGCTATCCGATTTTCGTGGAGGTAATTATAATGCTAAACGAAATATTACAGATACTTGACCGTGATGCACGAACCACACCTGAGCAGATAGCCACCATGACCGGGGCTTCTACCACAGAGGTGACCAACGCCATCAATCAGGCAGAGAAAGACCGGGTCATCCTTAAATATAAGACGATAATTAACTGGGATAAAATTGGGAATGAGCGCGTTGCCGCCCTGATAGAGGTCAAAGTCACACCTCAACGTGACGTGGGCTTTGACGCCATAGCCGAGCGCATCTACCGCTTCCCGCAGGCTCACACGGTTTACCTGCTCTCAGGGACCTACGATTTGCTGGTCATGATAGTGGGCAAGACCATGCACGAAGTGGCGGACTTCGTATCTCAAAAACTCGCCCCAATCGAGGGGGTACAGAGCACCGTAACCCATTTCTTGCTGAAAAAGTACAAGGAAGACGGTGAAATCCTGAATGGCAAAGAGGAAGTGAAGCGCCAGCCGATGGTGCTGTAACAAAACGTGCTCTTCGGAGACAACTATGACTACCAGAAGTAAAAATAATAGCCTGATTTCACAGCGGGCGATTCAGATTTCCCCCTCAGGTATACGCAAGTTCTTTGATATTATCGCTTCGATGGATGGCGTAATCTCGCTGGGAGTGGGCGAACCTGATTTCGTGACCCCGTGGCACATCCGCGAGGCGGCTATCTATTCCATGGAAAAGGGCTACACCATGTATACCTCAAACTCAGGGACGCCGGAGCTTAGAGAAGCTCTATCACGACAACTGAGTGATGCGTATGGTTTGCAGTACGACCCCTTTGGTGAGCTTTTAATAACGGCTGGCGTCAGCGAGGCGCTGGACCTGGCTATGAGAGCCATTCTGGACACGGGAGATGAAGTGATAATTCCCGACCCCTGCTACGTTTCCTACAGGGCTTGCGTTATACTTGCCGGAGGCACGCCGGTAATGGTGCCCACAACCGAACAGGACGGTTTCGAGATAAGCGCCGAAGACATCGAGTCGCGAATAACTCCTCGTACCAAAGCCATACTCATCGGCTACCCCGCCAATCCTACAGGGGCTGTTCTGCCCAAAGAAAAGCTGTCTAAAATAGCCGCCGTAGCCAGGCGTCACAATCTACTGGTTATCTCAGACGAAATATATTCCAGGCTCGTTTATGGCGTAAACCACACCTGCTTCGCCTCACTGCCTGGGATGAAAGAAAACACTATCCTTCTGGGTGGATTCTCCAAGGCTTATGCCATGACCGGCTGGAGGGTTGGCTATGCGGCGGCAAACAGAGAAATTATTGCCGCAATGACCAAGATTCACCAGTATACGATGCTCTGCGCTTCGATAATGGGACAGGCGGCGGCGCTCGAGGCACTCAAATCCGGGGAGAAACATGTCAGGGAGATGGTCGCCGATTACGACAGGCGCCGCAAGGTCATGGTCAAGGGACTGAACAGCATCGGTCTACCGTGTTTTGAGCCAAAGGGCGCTTTCTACGCGTTTCCTTCGATAAAGAGCACCGGAATGAACTCTGAGGAGTTCACGGAGAAGTTGCTGATTGAGGAGAAGGTGGCGGCGGTGCCGGGTTCAGCCTTCGGGCAGTGCGGGGAGGGCTACATACGTTGTTGCTATGCCACTTCCTTGCCAGACATAGAAGAAGCGCTGTCACGGATGAAGCGCTTCGTAAGCAAATATTCTAAGTAATCACTCACGAATATTTGCAATAATCACCATTGAGAACGAAAATACCTTTCACACATGTCACTCCCGCGGAAGCGTCCGCCTCTGGCGGGCTCGCAATGACAGGTGAGGTTATTTTCAGACCAATAACCGTGGTATCTTACAGCAGTCCCATCTTCTCCTTGGCTTCCCTGATTGTCTCACTTGCGATTGCCTGGGCGCGGCGCGCGCCGTCCGCCAGCACCTCTTCAACGTAGCCTTTTCTGGCGGCAAACTCAGCCCGGTGCTGTCGGAACGGGGCTAAAGCGTTATTGATTTCTCTGGCTATGACCGTCTTGCAATCAACGCACCCAATCTGCGCGGTACGGCACTGCTGGGCGATTTCATCGCTCTGTGACGGATTGAAGTACTTGTGAAAGCGGTAGATGTTGCACACTTCCGGATGACCCACATCGCGCCGGAACACGCGCGCGGTATCGGTGACGGCGGTCTTTATCTTTTCGGTTAGCTCCTCGGGAGACAGAGCCAGCTCAATAACGTTGCCCGCCGTCTTGCTCATCTTCTCCTTGCCGTCCAGACCCAGAACAATGGGAAAGGTGGTCAGCTTGGCTTCCGGCTCGGGAAATACATAGCCGAACAGGGTGTTGAAGCGGCGCACTATCTCCCTCGCCAGCTCCAGGTGCGGTATCTGGTCTTCGCCCACCGGCACAACCTCAGCCTTATAAAGGGTAATGTCAGCCGTCATCAGCACAGGGTAACCCACCAGCCCGTAGTTTACATTGTGTGGCTGTGACTTAGCCTTCTCCTTGAAGGTGGGCACTCGCATTAGCCAGCTCAACGGCGTAATCATGCTGAAGAGCACATGTAGCTCGGTGACTTCCGGCACATGTGATTGTACAAAGATAATGCTTTTCTGCGGTTCAAGACCTGCCGCAAGCCAGTCCAGAGCCATATCCCGGATGTTCTGCTTCAGGTCTCTGGTATCTTCCAGAGTGGTAAGGGCGTGCAAATCGACTATACAGTATACGCACTGGTACTCCGCCTGTAGCCGGACGTAGTTCTGTATTGCTCCCAGATAGTTTCCCAGATGTTGCTTGCCGGTGGGACGTGCCCCGGAAAAAACTCGTTTCATCCTTCTCCTTAGTCAGAAATCACATCTTCTCAGGTGCCGTAATGCCCATGAGGTTGAGCGTCTTGGCGAGGACGGTCTTGGTCGCTTCAACCAGCTTCAAACGAGCTTTAGAGAGGGCTTCATCCTGAGAAACGACGCGACATTGTTTGTAGAAGCTATGAAATACCGTAGCTAAGTCCTGAGCATAGTACGTCAGGTGATGGGGCTCAGAGGTGTGGACTATTACTTCGATTATCTCCGGCAGGCGGAGCATCTGCCGTATCAATGCCAGCTCAGGCTCCGATTTCAGGAGCGAGACATCACCGTCGCCATAATCTATGCCCCTTTCATGTGCAAGGCGCAGTATACTGGCAATGCGGGCGTGAGCGTACTGGATATAGTAAACCGGGTTCTCCTGTGACTGCTTCTTTGCCAACTCAAGGTCAAAGTCCATCTGGCTATCCGCCGAGCGGGACAGGAAGAAGAATCGACAGGCATCAGCACCGACTTCTTCAATAACCTCGCGCAGGGTGATGATGTCGCCACTGCGCTTGGACAGGCGCACCAGCTCTTCACCCCTCTTCAGAGTGACCATCTGATAGATGATGATGTGCAGCCGCTTCGGGTCGATGCCCAGGGCACTGACCACCGCCTTCATTCTTGAGACATGCCCCTGGTGGTCGGCGCCCCAGATATTGATTACCTTGTCGAACTTCCTCTCGATGAACTTGTTGTAGTGATAGGCTACATCCGAGGCGAAGTAGGTCGGCGAGCCGTCACCCCGTACCACCACGTTGTCTTTATCATCACCCAGAGCGGTAGAGACAAACCAGGTCGCTCCTTCCCTCTCGATGATATAGCCGCCCTTTTGCAGAAGAGCCATAACTTTCTGGTACAAACCGTTCTCATAGAGACTTCGCTCGCTGAACCAGACGTCGAAGTCAACTCTCAGCAGTTCCAGGTCTTCCTTGATTTTCCCGAGCATCCTATTCAAGCCGATACGCCCCAGCTCTGCAAGGGCTTCTTTCTCAGGCAATTTGGTAAATCTATCCGCAAACTCAGCGACTACTTCCTTTGCCATGTCAATCATGTAACCACCCTGATAGCCATCGGCAGGCATCTGGGCATTTATGTTGAACTGTTGAAGGTAGCGCGCGTACAGCGAACGGTAAAAG
>JAUYDO010000063.1 GCA_030691835.1 Dehalococcoidia bacterium
AGGTATCATGCCTGCCCTTAACGGAGAGTTCTGCGTTTTCCATAGTTTTCAGGTCAACCGTGTCCTGGGTTACAGAGATAGAGGGAGTCGGTTTAACGGCGACCCTGACCACCACCGGCATGCCATTGGAGATGCCACCCAGAACACCGCCTGCGTTGTTGGTCGAAGTGACCACTTTACCATTCTCTACACGAAATGGGTCGTTATTCTCCAAGCCCTTTTTACCGGCGACTCCAAATCCAGCCCCGAACTCAACACCCTTAACCGCTGGAATAGCGAAGAGCGCTTTAGCCAGTTCACCCTCCAATGTATCAAACAGCGGCTCACCCAGCCCGACCGGCATATTCATAGCCATCCCTTCCACAATGCCACCGAGGCTGTCTCCTTCTTTCATCGCTGTTTCAATAACTTCAAGCATCTTCTCGCTGGCTACAGGGTCGGCGCACCTCAGCGGGCTTCTATCTGCGTTCTGTCTTATCTCATCTATTGCTGTAGTTCTGGCTTTGATACCGCCTATTTCAATGGCATGGGCAAGTACCTCAACGCCTACGGTGGCAAGGAGTTTCTTAGCCACAGTGCCAGCCATAACCAGTCCAACCGTGACCCTCCCCGAGAACCTGCCTCCACCCCTGTAGTCATTGAAGCCGCCGTATTTCATAAATGCGGTGTAATCGGCATGGCCGGGTCTGGGCAGGAACCTTATCTTTCCGTATTCACTGGAATCGATGTCCTTGTTCCAGACAAGCATACAGATAGGAGCGCCGGTGGTGCGTCCATTGAAAACGCCGGATAGGATTTCAACCTTATCTTCCTCTTTCCTTGCAGTAGTGCCTGAAGCGCCCGGCTTTCTTTTGTCCACTTCTTTCTGGACATCCGCTTCATCTAGCAGAAGACCGGCGGGACAGCCATCAATTACGATGCCGACGCACCGACCGTGACTTTCGCCGAAGCTGGTTATCTTGAACAGCGTGCCGAAGCTATTGCTCATATTTCACCTCGCCCCCGATGCTTTCAAACACGTTCCAGTAGTCGGGATAGGTCTTCGAAACGCACTCGGCGCCATTTATTACAACACCACCCATGCCAGCGCCGAGGATACTGAAAGCCATGGCAATACGGTGGTCATTCAGGGAGTCTATGACACAGTGCCTTGTCTCACCACCATTGATGGTCAGTTTATTCTCTTCCTCTATTACCATTATTCCTGCCCGCCCCAGCGCTTCCCTCAGGGCAGAAACTCTATTTGACTCCTTGAGCCGCGCTCGCTGTATGCCGCTGAACTCGCTGGTGCCGCGTGCCAGAGCCGCCAGTACCGCCATCGTGGGCAGGAGGTCTATGCAGTCGGTAAGGTCAGCTTTCAGGGCATTCAGCTTGCTTTTCCTGACTGTAACCGAATTATCTGCCACTTTAACTGAAGTGCCCATCTCTCTCAGGAAGTCAAGGATTATCTTATCGCCCTGAAGGCTACCGGGGTTCAGGTTCTCTACACTAATTTCACCTGACACAGCGCCGAGCGCCAGCAGATAGGAGACGGACGACCAGTCTCCCTCCACGGTATACTTCGCCGGCTGGTATGATTGCCGTGCGACTTCATAATCTTTAAGGTCAGATGACGCTTTTACCCCGACACCGAATTTCTCCATGCATTCCAGGGTCATGAGCACGTAGGGCTTTGACTCCAGCGGCGTGGTCAGCTTGATTTTCACATCTTTCTCGGCAAATGGAGCTACAAGCAACAGGGCTGATACATACTGTGAGCTAATATCTCCGCGCAATTCGGTTTCTCCGCCGCGCAGCCTGCCCCCTGTTACAACCATAGGAGCTAATTCCCCATTACATGACGCGTCCACTCCAAGCTGTCTCAGCGCTTCAACAAGGGTTTTGACAGGTCTCTTTGCCAGAGACGGTCCGGCGGTAAGCCGGCACCTTCCAGGCACTACGGAGCAGATAGCGGTCATGAATCTCAGGGTTGCCGCGGAGTCGCCGCAGAAGAGGTCGCTCTCCGGCTCATGGAACGTCCCGCCGCTAACTCGCCATATAGCATTGTCCAGACAGGTACGTACTCCAATCTTGCTCAATACGCTCAGCGCCGCCTCGGTGTCATCCGAGCCTAATGGGCGCACCAGCTCACTCTCACCCTCAGCCAGCGCGGCACACATCAAGCCGCGGATGGTGTAGCTCTTGGAAGATGGCGCTTTAACCCTTCCCTTTATTACACTTTTGTTTATTGATACCTTCATACTCTTTGAGCCTGGCTATTATCTGCTCTGCCACAGCTTCAGGTTCCAGCTTTGAGGTGTTGACCTTTATATCCGCCGCCCGCTCGTAGTAGGGTTTCCTGAACTTCAAAATAGCCTGGATATCGGAGAGCGACTTAGTGCCCCAGAGCACCGGTCTACCCTCCCTGTCCTGAGTTGTCCGCTTCATAATAACGCTCGGGGAGGCGGTCAGCAGGACTATCATGGCTTCCTGCCTCAGGCGGTCAATATTTATTCTGTTCAAAACCACGCCTCCGCCGCACGCGATAACAACGTCCCTTTTACCCGCAACCTGTTTCACCGCTTCTATCTCCAGCTCACGGAAAGCGATTTCGCCGTCATGCCGGAATATCTCCGGAATGGATTTACCTGCCATCTTCTCTATTAGAGCGTCAAGCTCTACTAATATCTTGCCCAGCTTTGCGCCAAGTATCTGCCCGACAACCGTCTTGCCAACGCCCATGAAACCGATGAGTGCCACGCTACTTTTCATTCAAATTCAGCGCCTTTATCGCCGCTTCTCTCATTACCGCTACCGGCGGCTTTACCCCGGTCCAGAGCTTGAACGCCGAGACACCCTGCCACACCAGCATCTCAAGCCCATTTATAATCTGAGCACCCTTCTCTTCCGCTTCACGCAGCAGCCGCGTCCTGGGGGGATTATATATTATGTCAAATACAACCAGCCCTGCCCTCAGAAATTCAGCCGGAACAAGCGTCTGCTCTGTGTCTGGGCTCATACCGACGCTGGTGGCATTGAC
>JAUYDO010000070.1 GCA_030691835.1 Dehalococcoidia bacterium
CGGCAGATTTTGAAGCCAGTAATGATAAACAAAATTGGAATAAACTGGCCACTTTAGGTATCCTGACACCCGAACTTACCGGAGACTGGATATATTTTCTGGTCGGGAACCTACAACCTTACCGTTACTATCGCCTGTCAATATATGACAGGTATTTCTCCTCTATGTCTAAGCTTGAACTTTACCAATTGGCAGGTTACGGCCCGCCCCTGCCGTAAACTAGAAGCGAAGGCGGCACAGTCACTTTGCGGCAGGCCGGTGACGGCTTCTTATCAGGAGTAAACTAACGGCGATCTTTGCCGCCTCCCAGAGAGCTCGCGGGGAGCGGAAAGACCGCTTGAACTCCTGCCAGATGAATCTGGGTCTGAGGTAAAAGCCTGCATTGAGGCGGTCGGCGGCAGCCAGCAGCTCTTTCTGTAATTCCTGGTCACGCGGTAGTGGTAGTTCATAGTCTTTGGTGGGGTTCTTGTTGAAATCCGCCCAGTAATCTCTTTCGTAGACGCCTTCATCCAGCAGGCTTTGATAGTATTTGCTTTCTGCCAGCGGGTAAAGAATGTTAAAGAAGAGATAGTCAATATTTAACTTCTCAACTTCCTTCATCAGCCCCGAGCGGTATTCACGAGTCTCGCCGGGGAAACCTAAAATGAAGTAGGCCAGTGTTTCCATTTTATATTCGCGGCATAATTTGAAGAAATTGCTGATGTGCTCCGGTGTTTGGCCCTTTCTCATATATTTGAGGATATCCCGGTCCAGGCTTTCCACGCCTACATGCAGGCGGTTACAACCCGCTTCTTTCAGAGCCTTGATAATCTCCTCATCGAACGGGTAAAGCCTGGCCCGGGTCCCCCATTTCAGCTTAATACCGCGCCGAACGATTTCTTTGCAAATTGCCAAAACCCGCTCCCGGTCAACGTTAAAGTTGTCGTCAAGGATAAGGAGTTCTTCGATTCCAAGTTTGCTAATTTCTTCAAACTCATCCACCACGCTGGTGGCCGTGCGGTAACGGAACTTCTTGTCCTGAATATCACAGAAGATGCACTGGAAAGGGCAGCCACGCGAGGTATAGAGAGTCGTCATGCTCTTCTTGGAGATGGCGCTGTAATAGTCATCCAGATTAACCAGCCGCCGGTCGGGGAAGGGGAAGGAATCCAGCACGGTGGGGGGTTCTTCAGCCGGGTTTGAAATTACCCGGCCCTGTCTATCCCGGTAAAGCAGATTAGGGATACCGTCCAGCGTCTCCGGATTTTCACCGGAGGCGATGGCTTCCACCAATCTGGGAAAGGTAAATTCACCATATCCTGGCAGGACGTAGTCTATCGCGCCCAGCTCCATCGTTTCCTTCGGGAAATAGGTCACATGAGCCCCACCGGTCACAATCCTAGTGGCCGGCAGGATATCTTTGATACGGTGCGTAATAAAATTCATGGCATACAGCAACCTGGATGTGACGGAAATACCCAGTATATCCGGATGGTACTCTTCGATATATTTAATGGTTTCCTCGATGGAATACCTGGGAACACTGAGGTCCAGAATTTTAACAGTGTGGCTAGGGTCAATATTGGCGGCAATAGCCATTAACCCGAGAGGAGGATATCTCTCAAAATTCTTAATATAGTCCGGGGTGGTATATTCTTTGGTGCCGGACTCTCTCGGCAGGTTGGTAAGTAGTATATTCATTTTGCATCCCCCTTAAGGTTGGACTACGGTTTCATCATTCTAGTTCCTTCACCTATGGGTATCAAGAAAGGATAACATGCTTTACCACTTGGTATTCAACATGAGTAAAACTGGATTGCCAAATCCATATATGAAGTTTCTTGACTTGATTTGTGGCGCAGTCTATAATTATGAGGACTATGCAAGCTCGATATCACGTGCTCTCCGGCAGCATAGCTGCCTCGCTGCTCCTTCCCATTCTGGGTATCAATAGTATCTTTTTCTTCGCATCTTCCGTGCTGATTGATGGTGACCACTACCTTGACTACATCTATCGCAACGGGTTCAAGGATTTTAGCATAAAGGGCATGTTCAACTTCCATAGACGTCTCTTTCCCATGGAGAGCGCGCGTAATTTTCTGGCATTTAACGTGGCGCACACCGCCGAAGCCCTGCTTCTGGTCTATGCCGCCGGCGCCATAAGCGGCTGGGTGTGGCTCCAAGCGGTGTTCTGGGGTATGCTTTTTCATATAGTCTCTGACCTGGTGTATCTCTACCACCAGGGTAAATTATTCCGGCGCCCTATCTCCATTATTGAGTATATCATCAGATGGCAACGCATGAAACGCCACGGAATGCACCCCGAAATACCCTATCAATCAGCCCTCCGTTCCATTTCCGTCATGCCTAGCCTTGCTGAAGACAAGGAAGGGCAGGCTAACCAGCAGGATTAGCAGATTTCCCCAGACCAGTATCCAGATTACTTGAGAGAGGGACTGGTGCATCAGGACTATAGCTACCACCTCAACTAGGGTAATAAGGTCGGCCAGAAGCATCAGCCATAAGTTGCGGATAGCCAGGCTGTAATGTATCAGCACGACGTTTAGCGAGAAAAGAAGCATGGCTACCGAGTACAGTCTGACCAGTGCCCCGCCTTCATGATAAGCCTCACCAAAGAAAAACGTGATGATTACGTCAGGGAAGAGCCAGTAGATTAGAGCCACAACACCGGACAGGATAGAAGTAAAGATAAAACTCTGGAGCAATATCTTCTTCGTATCCAGACCTAGGGCGTGACCCTCCGTGGCTTTGGGCAGTAATATCAGGGAGACCGCCATCGGCAGGAAGACAATCACTTTACCCAGGGTAGCCACGGCATTGTATACCCCGGCTTCTTCACCCCCGAAAAAATGCGTCACCAGCATTACATCCACACTGGCGGGCATGGACAGGAAGATAGCCAGCGACAGAGTAGGCAGGAAGATATGATCCCAATTGACGCTAAGGTCACCGCCATGACGGGTGCCAGCGGCAAGATGCTTCCTCACTAGTACTAGACCCACCACCGTACCCGCAGCGGTAGCGGCAACCAAGGCACCCATAGCTCCCATCAAGTCCCATCCCACCCAGACAAAGATAACGCCGGCAAGCAACTTTACCCCCTGCGCTACCAGATAGCCGGTGATGCCAAGCTGCCTGAATTTCTGCAGGCCCTGCAGCAGGCCGAGTACCGTGTTTATCAATAATGCCGTAAAAATGGCAATAGCCAGCATGATGACCGGCCCGGTGTAGCTTAGATGGAAAAAAGAAGCTACCGGCCGGGCGAAAATTATCAGCACCAGGGCAGGCAACAGAAAAACCAGGACAAGCCTGATACTCAGCCTTCTGAATACGCTCGCCGCCGCTGCTTCCCCAAACTTTACCTTGACGGCAGCGATATTGGTGGCTATAGCTTCCATCATAGCCTGCCCGATAAGGCAGGTGCTATAGAAGATAGCGAACAGAGCCCCCAGTATGCCATAGGTCTCCGGCCCTAGCAGCCGCCCCATAGCCAGCAGATACAGGTAGGAGAAGGCATACCCGGTTCCAGTGGCAAGTATCAAGAACCCGCTCTGGGAAATCAGGCCCTTCTTGAGGTAAGATAGGCGTATGCCTTGCATCTATCGCTTTCCTCTTCGTCCCTGGTGTATTCTTATCCTGGCTTCGTTATTGTTAATCGAACCGTCGTGTCCACA
>JAUYDO010000236.1 GCA_030691835.1 Dehalococcoidia bacterium
GTCGTGGGCGTGGCGCTCCCCGGTCTCGCCGCCAGTGATGACACCAAAAGCCAGCAAGCGAATCCGCCAACCAAAATTCTGAGAGGCCAGGTAGCCGCTGTAGCCGCCGATAAGAAGTCCTTTACCATACAGCGCGGTACTGACCCGGCGCAGATTGTCATCAAGGTTGATGACAATACCAAGTACTTCAAGATTGTTCCCCCATTCAAGGTCCCACAGGTAGCCCGTGCAGTGCCCCCGGTACCCAATGCGCGGCCCATGGTCCCACCGGGTTTGAGCGATAAGCTGCCCAGGGAGCTCAAGGAAAAGCTGCAGAAACAGCTACAGGAGAGATTAAAGAACAAACCGCAGACACCGGCAAAGGATGTAGAGCGCGGTCTCGGTAAGAAGGGTGAAGATGACGTTCCTGAGATAACCGATGAGATGCTGTCCGGTCTGGAACAGGAAGGACAGCAGGCACAGGGTCATTTCCCCGGCGTTCCGCGCATTATAAACTGGCTGAGACTGCTCGCCAAAAAGGCGACCTTCGATGATATCGCAGTCGGAGACAGGGTAATCGTGAAGGTTATGCCCAATGAGAACCTCGCCAAACTGGTGCTTATCATTAAACAACCCAAGATTAAGTCAGTACGCGGCACCATCACCGCAGTTGACAATACCTCCATCACCATAACCCCCACGGGTGGCACAGCCATCACCCTGAAATGGAACGAGAGCACACGATTTGTGCTTCATGGTCTTATCGCCGTACAGGCAGGACAATTTGGCAACGCGGTCTACGACATCGACACCATGATAACCAGCGTCGTCAACGTGAGGAAATCCGCACCTGCACCGGCGCCAGTGCCCACTCCAACCAAGACCCTGACCCTTAGCTCCGCCAGTGGTGCAGCAGGCACGGCGATAACCATCGGCGGTAGCGGTTTCGCCGCGAGTACCGCCGGTTCGGTCTGGTTTGATATCAACGGTAACAATGTCATAGACGCCGGAGAGCCCCAGGTAGCGGTTACTACCACTGCCGCCGGCGCTATCCCCGCTGGAATCATTCTCACCGTTCCAATTGTAGCCGCGGGCACCTATCAGATTCGTGCTGATATACCTGCTGGCCCACCTATAGAGGCTTCAGCAGGCTTCACTGTGACTTAAACGACATCATAGGGTCTGGTCAGCATCCTCCCCGTTACCTCCTTCTCCTTCTAGAGGGCAAGGGGGTAACTTTTTTAGTCAGAGGTCTAATTTTAGCTATCAGCTTTCAGCTATCAGAAAGAGCTAATCCGCCTGAGGCGGACGAGAGGGTACAGCTCCCTCTTTCCTCTCTGTCATTGCGAGCCACGATGAAATCGGGGCGTGGCAATCTCCGAAATTTGTACAACGGTATGCATTTAAAGTTCTACCGTGTAACAATTATCAGAGATTACCATCCGCCTTCGGCGCATCCGCCCTGGGCGGACTCCTCGTAACGACAGGTTAAAAACGGGGGTTGTCTGAGAGGGGTTCATCCTGAAGGTTCACCCTGAAGGGTGCGGACCCCTTCCCCTTGACAAGGGGAAGGGGATAAATGGGATAGGGTTGCGTCTCTCTACAGCGCGTAGATTTCCTGACCGAAGGTGTGGACCCAGTTCTTGTTCAATACCTCGATTGCCTGCTCGGTCTTGTCCACGCCGACGATGACAATCGGCTGTCCGCTTTCTCCCCTGCCCAGGAAGGGATAGAGGTAAAGAACATTGATGTTCGCCGACTTGAGCGGCTTGAGCACAGCCTGTAGACCGCCCGGGTGGTCCGGGACTTCTACGGCTATCACGTCGGTCTCTTTAATAGAAAAACCGTGGCTCCTCAGCACATTGACCGTCTTCTTCGGGTCGTCGGTGACAAACCGCACGGTGCTTATGTCAGAGGTATCAGCCACCGAAATGGCTCTTATATTTATCCCCTCAGTGCCCAGGCGCTCGCTCACGTCCAGGAACTTTCCCGGCACGTTCTCAAGACTGACTGAAATCTGCTTTATGCTCATAGTTGCTCCAAAAATAAAATCTTTCGCGGCAATGACATTTTATGAAAATTATTTTCATTCTTCGTGGTCCGCCTAAGGCGGATGGCAAATCGGCATGAAAAAATTACTACAAAATATGACTAAAAAGGCTGTATCCTGCGTTCAAGGCTTCCTCATTGAGGGCGACCAGCTTCTGATTCTTCATGGTGCTCTTGAGCGCTTCGACCACGCTCGCCAGCGAGACCAGGTTGCTCTTCATTACGAAAGCGCCCAACATCACCATGTTTGCCGATTTCAGGTTACCCAGCTTATCCGCGATGGCGTTCGCCGGAACGTTCACAATCTCGACATCGCCCCTCGAGACTTCGATATTCACCAGGGTAGAGTTGATAAAGAACTGCCCTCCCGACTGAATCCGGTTCTGGAACCTGACGACGGAAGGCTGGTTCAAAGCAACGATGAACCACGGAGATGAAGCCACCGGAGAAGCGATTTCCTCATCCGAGATTGACACAGTGCAGTTAGCGGTGCCGCCCCGGACCTCAGCGCCGTAGGACGGCAGATATGTGACGTGCTTCCCATCAAGCATCGCCGCCTGCGCCAGCGTCAGACCCATCGACATGACACCCTGACCACCGAAACCGGAGAATATCGTTTTAACCAGCATCTTGCTTACCCGTTATATCTTTAATTAATCCCAGAGGGAACTCCTTGCTCATTTCTTTGTCTATCCACTGCCACGCCTCTATCGGGGTCATCCGCCAGTTGGTGGGACAGGGAGAAAGTACCTCAACCAGCGAGAAACCCAGGTTATCAAGCTGTGTCTGAAAAGCCTTGCGTATGGCTTTCTTGGTCTTCCTGATGTTCGCCGGAGAGTTCACGGCAACCCGCTCGATATACACCGTGCCCTTGACCAGAGCGAGTATCTCGCTCATCTTGATGGGATAGCCCTCGATTACCTGGTCACGTCCATACGGCGTGGTGGTGGTCTTCATGCCGAGCAAGGTCGTGGGCGCCATCTGACCGCCGGTCATGCCGTAGACAGCGTTGTTGATGAAGATGGCGGTGATGCGCTCTCCCCTGTTGGCGGCGTGTATGGTCTCGCCGGTACCGATGGCGGCGAGGTCGCCGTCACCCTGGTACGTGAAAACTACGGCATCGGGATAAGCCCGCTTGAACCCCGTCGCCACCGCGGCGCCTCTGCCGTGCGCCGACTCCAGCATGTCAACATCGATATAGTGATAGGCGAAGACGGAGCACCCCGGCGGCGGAATGCCGATAGCCCTGTCCTGGAGCCCCATCTCGTCAATCACCTCGCAGATGAGCCGGTGCACTATGGAATGCCCGCACCCGGGACAATAGTGGAA
>JAUYDO010000027.1 GCA_030691835.1 Dehalococcoidia bacterium
AATCGGTCAGGCGCTGGGGATGGAGAAAGCCGGGGTAAATAGCAAGGTAGTGGCGGTAATCGGCGACTCCACCTTCTTGCACTCGGGCATTACCGGGCTGGTAAACGCCGTGTACGATAAGGGAAAGATAACGGTCGTTATACTGGACAACCGCACCACAGCCATGACCGGTCACCAGGAGCACCCGGGCACCGGCATCACTGTCAAGGGCGTGGAGACGCAGGCGGTGGAGCTTGAGCCGCTGGTGCGCGGCATCGGCGTGAAAAATGTCAAAACGGTCAACGCCTTCAATGTCAGGGAACTGAGGACAACTCTGAAAAGCGCACTGGATAGCAACGAGCTTTCGGTGCTCATCGTGCGAGGCACCTGCGCTGTACGCGCCAGGCGTGCCAACCAGAGAGTCATAGATGTTGAGAAATGTGATAACTGCAATACCTGTCTGATGCTGGGATGTCCGGCTATACAGACTGAAGATGGACAGGTCTTCATAGACGTGGCGCAGTGCGTCGGAGACGCCTGCACGCTCTGTGAACAGGTCTGTCCCCACAAGGCGATTAGCGCCGGAGCCGTTCTCGAGGAAGCGAAGTGAAGAAGCTAGACCTTCTGATAACAGGTATAGGCGGTCAGGGTGTTATACTGGCAAGCGACATAATCAGTGAGGCGGCGGTGTCTGCCGGCTACGATGTCAAGAAGACGGATACCCTGGGCATGGCACAGCGCGGCGGAAGCGTGATTAGTCATGTACGCATCGCACGCCAGGTATTTTCACCTCTTATTAGAGCCGGCGAAGTGGATATCCTGCTAGCCTTCGAGAAGCTGGAGGCGGCGCGGTGGAGCTACTACCTGAGTCCCGGCGGCACTGCCATCATAAACGACCAGGCTGTCCCACCTCTCTCCGTCAGCACCGGCTCGGAGCAGTACCCCAGCGACGAGGAAATAACCGGTCTGCTGAAATTTAAGACCGGGCGTATCTATTTTGTTGACGGCGTCGCGCGGGCTGAAGAGATAGGCAATGTCAGGACGGTCAACACCTTCATGCTGGGCTGTACCTCGGTGTTCATCCCGTTCGAAAACGAAATATGGAAAGACAGCCTATCGCGTCACCTTCCGCCAAAGCTGATGGAAATCAACCTGCGCGCTTTCGAGAAGGGCAGAGAGGTAATGAGCCATGTCCGGCAATGAAGCCACGCCTGATTACGTTGCGGAACTTAAGTCCCGGTCTGAAAAGGAGCCAATAGCCGCATTTCTGGGCATGCGCCTGGTCGAGCTGTCTCCGGGCTACTCCAAAGTCACCATGAAGCTGAAGCCGGAGCACCTGAACTTCAATGGCATGGTCTTCGGCGGCATAGTGATGGCACTGGCTGACCAGGCTTTTGCCTACGGCTCAAACTCTCTGTCTCTGCCCAGTCTGGCTACCCAGTTTAATATCCACCTCATCGCCGGCGCCGCGCCGGGAGACGAGCTTACCGCCGAATGCCGGGTGGTGAGGAGCGGACGGCGTGTCGGCATCTCCGAGATGACGGTCACCAACCAGGCAGGCAAGCTCATCGCCAAAGCCACGGGAACCACCATCCCGGTGAAGAGCTAAACCCCATAACTTTCGCTTGTCATTCCAGCGAAGGCTGGAATCCAGTCCCCTACCCACTCGTATCCTTCTGCGGAAGGACGCTTTCGCATGGGTTGTCACCGCCGTAAGCTTTCTGAATTCCGTCGCATTCTCAATAAGCCTGCCCTTCCTCGCGCTGTACCTTCATCAGAACCGATGCCTCTCGATGACACTGGTGGGATTGATAATATTTGTAAGCGGCTACCGGGTTCCTGCGCTGGGGAAGAGCTTCAAGGCGGTAGAATAGCAGGACTGAACGCAATCTGATAATAATTGTGGTACAATTGATGCATCCGCGAAACGACCATATATGACCCCTGGTCTTCTATCAGGCAGGACAAAGATGGTGAACTCATCGGCACAAAGGCTAAGGTGGAATGAAAATGCAGAGCAAAGAGGAAGGTAATCTGGTTCTGGCACGATTTTTCACCGACGAGGACATTTATGAGTCTCTGAAGGAAGTATGCCGTAAACATGACATCGAGACGGCAGTGGTCGTGTGCGGACTGGGTCAGCTAAAACAGTTTACGCTTGGCTACTTCAAGGAAAAGGGGAACTATACACCCCAGGAATACGAAAAGCCGCACGAGCTTCTTTCGCTGGATGGAATAATCTCCCGTGAAAAAGGTGAATACAGTTTTCATCTTCACGCTGTTTTGGGCAACGAGAATAAGGAAGCCATCGGCGGACACCTGATTAAGGGCAAGGTACAGGTCACTAACGAGATTGCGCTAATTAAGACCGGCGTCAGGGTGCAGAGACGATTGGACGAAGATACCGGTCTTCAGGCATTATATCTGGAAAGCTGAGGAGCTCAGGTGAAGATTTCAATCTGTGGCAAAGGCGGAAGCGGAAAAAGCACCGTGGTGACTCTTCTGGCTCTCGAGGCACGTGACAGGGGCTACCGTCCTGTTGTCGTGGACACGGATGAGTCAAACGTGGTGCTCTACCGCATGCTCGGCTTGCCCCAGCCTCCGGTGTCCCTGGTCGAGCTTGCCGGCGGCAAAAAGATGGTGCGAAAGCTTATGCCTCCGAAATACGAGCCGAAAGAGCCAGCGCTGGACACCAATGTTCTGAGCCGTGAAAGGCTGTCTCTAGCCGATATCCCATCTGCCAACGTAGCTGAGAAAGACGGAGTCAGACTGATTACCATAGGCAAAATACTCCAGCCGCTGGAGGGCTGTGCCTGCCCGATGGGAGTGCTGGGGCGCGAGTTCCTCGCCAGACTCCAGCTCGAGAAAGATGAAATAGTAATCGTGGACACCGAGGCAGGGGTGGAGCATTTCGGCAGGGGCGTCGAGACCAGCATCGACTGTGTACTTATCGTTGTAGAACCGTCCTTTGAGTCATTAGCCCTGGCTGAAAAGGTCAAACAACTGGCGGGCGGACTCGGACTGGAAAAGATATGGGCTGTTCTCAATAAGGCTAATTCAGATGAAATGGTTTCCAAACTCTCCAGGCAGTTGACGCAGAGAGGTATTGCGGTTATTGGCTCCGTTCCCTATGATGAGGAAATTTTCGATGCCTGCCTGGAGGGCAAAGCACTGGCAATCGGGAATACAAAGGCAGAAATCAAGAAGATTTTTGACACAATCATAAAGGGAGCACTTACGGAGACCACAAAGGCAGGAAGTTAATTAGCCCCAATCCGGCATAGATTACTAAAATGTACTTGATAAAGCGCCCGCCCAGTAACGCCGGAAAGAATTTTTGAATCGGCATCCTGGCAATTCCCGCTATCAGTCCGCCGACATCGAATGGTATTACCGGCTGAAGCGCTATAATAAAAATCCCCCACGCGCCATACTTCCCAATCCATTTCTCGAGACTGCTGTACCACATTATGTGGTTAGTTATGGCTATCTTTCTTCCAAAGTATCCGGCGTAATAGCCGCTCATTTCTCCGACCGCACCACCTGCGGCGGCAATAAAAGCTATTATAAGCGGGTTCCAATGTGTCGCCGCCGCAACCATGATTGACACGGCAAAGGGCACGGGAGCGATGATGGTGAGATTGCTCAAGAGCGAAGTGCCGAATACCACCAGGTAAGTCAGCCAGTCGTAATCATAAATCGGGAAGTGGGTTCTGGCTACCAGGCTCTGGAGCAGGTATGCCAGACCAAAGCTTACACCCAGCAAACCGACAACGGCGATGGTTAGCCTGACCCAGTGGACTCTAACGTGCTTTACGGCATTATCAATATGATTACGCGCCATATGTTTTATCTTATCACAGGTTAAGCTTCTTGGGGAAACAGAATACTCTAATGAGGAATCCGCGAAACGACCAAAATCCCACTTTAATCCCCCTTTGGCAAAGGGGGAAAGAGGGGGATTTTAGTGCTTTACTTTGAGTTTCGCGGAAAACTACGCTAGTAAAAATAATTTACTTATTGATGCTTGAGAGGTACTATTATATAATGCAAACACAGCACGAGGAATTAAGAATTAAGAATTTAGGAGGACGATATGTCTGTCTATCTTATGCTGACTACGCTAACCGACACCGGCAGGAAGAATCTGCAGGAAGACCCGGATATACTCAAGGACTTTAACAAAGAAGCAGATTACATGGGGGTCAAGGTATCATGTCAGTACGCGCTTCTGGGGCAGTATGATTTCGTGAATATCTGCGAGGCACCCAGCAATGAAGTAATTGCCAAACTGGCAATACGCCTCAGCGCCAAGGGACACACGCAGACACTGACCCTGGCGGCGATAGGTATTGAAGACCTGATAGCGGCGCTCAAAGAAAAACAGACACCGTGGTAAATGATTACAGTATCCGGAGAAAAGATGAAGAGGGGCTTGTGCAAGCCCCTCTTCCACTAGAATCCGTCATGCCCATTTACATCCGCCTTAGGCGGACCACCAAGAATGAAAAAGGAACTGTCATTGCGAGACAATTCACGGCGAAGTCGTGAAGGCGAAGCAATCTCATAAATCATCATACAAAGTTTGGACGGATTGCTTCGTCGCTCCGCTCCTCGCAATGACAGTCATTCAACATTAATTAGTACGCCCGTATTAGATTGTCGGTCCGCCGTATTTCTGCCTCAGTTTCGGCTTCTCAATCTTACCGGTTGGGTTGCGCGGCACCTTGTCGAAGATAATGCGCCGCGGCCTCTTGTACCTGGGAAGGTTCTGCTCGCAGAAGACGTTTATTTCAGTTTCGGTCAGAGTTTCGCCGGGCTTGGGGTCGATTATAGCGGCGGCTATTTCACCTAATCTCTCATCGGGAATTCCGATTATGGCTACGTCGTAGACCTTAGGATGGTTGTGGATGGTGTCCTCTATCTCAATAGGATAGATTTTCTCCCCACCGACATTCACCAGGTCCTTTTTCCTGTCAACCAGGTAAATATAGCCATCGGCGTCCATCTTAGCCATGTCGCCGGTATAGAGCCAGCCGTCCTTGACAGTTTCCGCCGTCTTTTCCGGGTTTTTATAGTACTCCTTCATGACGCCACAG
>JAUYDO010000045.1 GCA_030691835.1 Dehalococcoidia bacterium
TTTGGCTCATTCTTGTAGGTATAAAAGAGCCCCGGCGTGTTAGCCTGCTGCATATTCAGAAGCATCTCGAGATACTTTCTTGCTTCAGTGCTGAATCCCTCCAGCCGGGATAGGTAGTAAGGAGTCACAATCCGCGGCCTCTGGGCGATAACCCTGCCCTCCCTTATTACCGTCTCGGCAGGTGCAACATCGGTGTAAACCGGCTCAGACACGATATAGTAATAGATATTGGTCGTGCCAAAGGTAGACAGGGTCTGCTTTGGCAACCTCAATATCTGCGTGTTCTGGACCGCCTCTTTAATTCTTTCGTCATCAGTCAGCATTCAACATCCTCAAAGGCTCTTGCGATATATACAATGGAACACGCACTCGAGCGCGTGTTCGCCCCTGACGATACCCTTGCCCGCCCTGGGGCACTTTACCGCACCACCCCGCTCATACGGGCAATGAGTCCACCCCGGCGCGTCAAAATCATAGCCTCCACATATGGTACACCTGATGCCGGTATCGGTAGCTTCTAGCTCGGAGCTGTACCTCATCCTGTCACAGCTCTTGCAGTAGCAATACTCCCACTCGCGAATCCTGGAAAGATTGGCATCTCGGTTCGCCACTTCTCCGCTCCCCTCTAAGATATAGCCGCAAGCTCCTGCTTGTATTCGTCCAGCAGTTTCAGGTACTGGGCATCGAATCTGGTCCGCATCTTGTACCATTCCTCCTGGAATTGAGGCTGTTTCTCCACATCGACCCTGATGCCAGCCGCGCTGGTGCCCAACTGCTGTTTTACTGCCTGTTCCACCTTGGCTTCAAACTCAGCCTTCAGAGCGGCGTAAGCCTGCTTCTTCTGTTGCTCTCCCTGCTCGGCATAGTGAGTGAATAGACGCCGCATCTTGCTGAAGACGTTCTCCACAGCGACCTTATCTATCTTAATAGACTTCAAACCATCCATCGCCCTTTTGTTGTTTCTCCTGGCGGTGTCCTCCTTGGGCAGGGTAATATTCTTTATCAGTACATCGCTTACGCCGGCGTTTACGTACGGGAGCACCTTCTTCTCGTACTTAGACAGCTCAGCCGAAAGCTCGGCATCCTGCTTAAGGTATATGGCGGCTATCTTCTCGCCCTCAGGAACATATTTCCATTTAAGGCGCTCACCTTCCGTAGGCTCGCCTATCTTTTCAATCTTCTCCATGGCTATTTCGCGTGCGCTTTTGATGTCACCCATTTTGCATCTCCCAAATATATTGTCTTTAGTCTATTATACAAGATAGTCAATACGGCTTAAACTACCTGAAATGAATCTGCCAGAAAAAGTTCATTCGAGGCATCCGTGAAACGACCAAAATCCCCCCTCTTTCCCCCTTTGGCAAAGGGGGAAAGAGGGGGGATGCTAATACAAGCGTATTAAATAATGATGAATGAAGTGTCATTGCGAGACCATTCACGGCGAAGTCGTGAAGGCTTCAGCCCGAGTTCAGCCCGAGGGCGAAGCAATCTCACACGAAATGAAATAGATTAGCGTGGTTTTTACTATGGGTCATGAGATTGCTTCGCCGTCCTTCGGGAAGTAAGGAGCGAAGGACTGGTCTCGCAATGACAGATAATACATGCAACAACATTTAAGTCGTTTGTATTAGTACTTTACTTTGAGTTTCGCGGGAAACTGCCTATACGCCGAATTTGCTTGCGCATAAATATAGTGCTATTCTGGTATTGAGATGTCACTCAGGATAAGGATAGTATTATCTTCAGCCGGGGTCATCGTCCTGCTACTTCTCTTGCTCGGCTACTTCGGCGTGTCCGCGTCCAGAGAGAGCACAGCCCAGATCCTGGCGGAAAGGCTGGTACTCGCCGAGCAGGTGGCTTTCAGGGTTGACTCCGACCTGGAGCAGACCATCCGCCAGCTCAGGACGGTTCGCGAGAAAGAATACCTCAAACTGTGCCAGGGGGATGCCGCCGCGGCGGCTGACTTCCTCAGTGATGTGAAACACCTCCTGCCCTTCGAGACGCATTACCTCTGCCTCATCGACGAGCGGGGCTCTGTGATGTACTCCGAGCCATCAAATCAGCAAATTACAGGCTCAAATCTTTCAGCGTCGCCCTACATATATCCCGTGCTGAAATCCAATCAGCCTCTGGTGAGCACGGTGACCTTTGACCAGTCTATCGGCAGTTACGTGGTATACGTGGTGACTCCAATACTCAAGCCACAGGGTCAGCCCTCCCTCCTGGTGGCGGCGGCGCTGGACCTCTCCTGCACCGCTATTCAATCGTTAACCAGTGTCAGTGTTGTGGGGAAAACCGGCTATGTTGAAATTGTGGACGGCAACGGTCTGGTGCTGGCTACCGGCAACCAGCAGAACCTGCTTAAAGAGAGCGACCACGGCGGGGTATTCGCCAATCTGATTCAGAGTCACAAGACGGCGGTGTCAACGTGCCACAGTTGCCATAACGGCGCTGGCAGTGATAGCCCCAGCAGTGACATAATCACCTTCGCCCCGTTGTCCAAAGCGCCCTGGGGCGTTGTTGTCAGACAGCCGGAGGCGGAGGCACTCGCCAACACCTGGCTGCTTCAAAGAAGGCTGTACATCTTCGGTCTCATAGCTCTTGTCTTCCTTCTAACCCTGGTGTGGTTTGCCAGCCGGAGCATTACGGCTCCCATCAACAGGCTGACGATAGCCTCCCGAAAGATTGCTCAGGGAAGCCTGGACGAACCGGTAGACATGCCGGGTAAAGACGAGATAAGCGTCCTGGCACATAGCTTCGATACCATGAGGACCAAGCTCAAAGACTCCACTGAAAAGACGAAGCAGAGGACCAGGGAGCTTGAAGGACTCAATGCTATCGCTTTGACCATATGCCAGTCGCTTGACCTGGATACCATCCTGAGCGGCTCTTTGCAGAGGGTAATGGAGCTCATTGGCATGGAAATCGGCGGCATTCTACTCCTGGACGACAGGACCAAGACGCTGGCTTACCGCGTCCATAATGGTCTATCCGATAGTTCCGTCAAAGACTCCGAGAGGCTCAAGATTGACCATTCCATCGAAGGCAAGGTGGCAAAATCGGGAGACCCGGTAATCCTCGACAATGTCTCCGATGAGCAGACATCCGTCCATCCCATGCTCGCCGCTGAAAACGTGCGCGCCTTCGTCTGCTTCCCCCTGCGGTCAAAGGACAAGATTATCGGCGTTTTGAACCTGGCAAGCCGCAAGCCCAGGAACTTTACCGCTGTGGACCGGCAGCTCCTTTACTCCATCGCCAGCCAGATAAGCATAGCCATAGAGAACGCCAGGCTCTACGAGGAAGTGCGTGACAAGGAAAAAGTCCTCACCGAGCTACTGAAGCACTCCATCTCAGCGCAGGAAGAGGAACGCAAGAGGATTGCCCGTGAACTACACGATGAGACGAGTCAGGCGCTGACCACCCTGGCTATCGGGCTGGAGACCATTGCCAAGTCGCCACCCACCGAGATAGAACAGTTACAGGTATTGCTCAAAAGAAACCAGGAGCTGGCTATCAAGACGCTTGACGATGTGCACCGCCTCATTCTTGACCTGAGACCGAGCATACTGGACGACCTGGGGCTGGTGCCGGCGGTGGAGTGGTACGCTAAGAACCGCCTGGAGCCAAAGAAGGTCAAGGTACACATAGAAACCTCCGACATAGATAGAAGACCGCCGCCGCATATCGAGGTGGCGCTCTTCAGAATCGCTCAGGAGGCTATCTCCAACATCGCCCAGCACGCAAAGGCGGAGTTCGCCAGTATCAGCCTTGGGTTTAACCCTGATTTTATCACTTTATCGGTAGAGGACGACGGCGTTGGTTTCGACCGCAGTGAGGTCTTTTCCTCGAACAACGGCAAACGCGGTCTGGGTCTGCTCGGCATGAAAGAAAGGGTCGAAGTACTGGGCGGTAAATTCCAGATACAATCTGAGCCTGGAATGGGAACTCAGATAGCAATAGAAATACCAATAAGCTGGAACGGGGCTAGCAATGGATAATAGAAAGATAAGAGTGGTTATTGTAGATGACCACGCCATACTCAGGGAGGGTCTCAAGGCTCTACTGGCGCTATCGAACAATATCGAGGTTGTGGGCGGAGCCGCCAACGGCAAGGAAGCGCTCGACGTGGTGACTCAGCTAATGCCCGATGTGGTGCTGATGGATATAGCCATGCCCACCATGGATGGCATAGAGTCCACCAGGCGCATGACCAAGGCTTTCCCCGAAGTGAAAGTAATCGTGCTGTCACAGCACGACAACCGCGAGTACATACTTTCCGTTATCAGAGCCGGTGCTTCCGGCTACCTCTTGAAGAAGGCTGTGACCTCGGACATAATCTCCGGGATACAGGCGGTGTACGAGGGCGGCTATTACTTCTACCCGACAATAGCCAGGACGGTTATTGAAGATTACCTGGAGCAATCGAAATCCAAACCGTCGGAGGATGCCTATGAGCGCCTCAGCGAACGGGAGAGGGAAGTGCTTAAGCTCATTGTCGAAGGACACTCCAGCAACGAGATTGGCCAGATGCTCTTCATCAGCGTAAAGACGGTGCTGAGGCACCGCACCAGCATCATGGAGAAGCTGGATATCCATAATCGCACCGAGCTGGTGAAGTACGCCATCCGCAAAGGCATCATCCACGCCGATGCTTAGTCACACTGCTAAGTAACATCGTAAACCCCGGGAGACATATTGACTA
>JAUYDO010000133.1 GCA_030691835.1 Dehalococcoidia bacterium
GTCCCTTCAGGGAGAACCTTCTGGGTGAACCCTGCCTGTCCGCAAGCCAGTTTCTTTCCATCCTGAATCAAGTTCAGGACAAGCTTTGCGCAAGATTTTATTTTTAAGGGACTAAGCACCAATCCCGTATTAAATACGGGATTAGAAATTAGTATTTAGGATTTGTCTCTAACCCATACGCGAGTATTTATGTCATCACATATAGATAGAAAGCTGTATTTCTCTTGACTAAGTGCTGGTGATAGCCATATAGTATACATCATAAAATACGAAAATTCGGAGGAGAAAGATGAAACTAGATTCAGCAACTATGGGAAGAGTGGAGCTTCACGACCTCATAGGTACGGCAATGGGACCCCTGCCAATCGTTTTCGTGTCTACGGTGGGTCCGGACGGCACCTATAATGCCGCTCCCTTCAGCTTCGCCGCACCGATATGCTCCAAACCCGCCATCATCTGCGTCTCTATCGGTCTGCGCATGGGTCAGAAAAAGGATACGATAAAGAACATTGAATACTCCCATGATTTTGTTATCAACTCGGTTGACGAAAACATAATCAAACAGACAATCCAGGCATCTGCCGACTACCCCTACGGTGTGGACGAAATCAAGGCTACCGGACTCACCGCCATCAAGGGTGACAAGGTAAAATCGCCCAGGATCGCGGAAGCCAGGGTGAGCATGGAATGCCGTTTGGTGCAGAAGCTGGAGCTTATGGAAGAGTATAAGGATGCGCCGGGCTTGCGCGCCATCATCTTTGGCGAAGTCGTGATGGCACACGTCAAGGATGAGGTCTGGGTTGACGGCAAGCTGGACCCCCGCCGCCTGAAGTTGATAGGGCGCGTCGGAAGTAACCTCTACTGCAAGCAGGGAGAAATCTTCGAGCTAAAACCGGTCAAGGTATAGAGTATATTATTTAATAGGGACTGCAGAGGAGACAGAAGAATGAGAGGTAAAGTGATGTATTTAATCGGTGTTCCGCTAATCGGTGTCATGTTTCTAGCGGCGTCATGCGGCGGCGCGCCGCCGCCGCCAGAACCGTCACCTGCGCCAGCGCCAGCGCCGTCACCGGCACCAGCGCCAAAACCGTCACCGGCGTCGCCGGCACCGTCACCTGCGCCAGCGCCGCAGCCAGCCGCCAAACCGAAGACCTATTCCCAACCTCCTGCCATGGTTATTGACGCCAACAAGCAGTACAAGGCGATAATTGAGACAGACAAGGGCAACCTGGTGCTGGAGCTATTTGCCAGGGATGCGCCAGAGACGGTGAACAACTTCGTGTTCCTGGTGCGTGAAGGCTTTTACGATGGCACCACCTTTCACCGGATTATACCAGACTTCATGGCGCAGGGCGGTGACCCGACGGGCACGGGCACCGGGGGTCCCGGCTACAGGTTCGCAGACGAGTTCTCCAGTCGAAAGCATGTTGCCGGCACGCTCTCGATGGCGAACGCGGGTCCAAATACTAATGGCAGCCAGTTGTTCATCACCTATGTACCCACGTCCTACCTGGACGGCAAGCACTCCGTCTTCGGGCAACTGATACAGGGGATGGACGTCCTCAAAATGCTGAAGAACGGCGACCGGATGAAGCGTGTCACCATACAGGAGAGCTAGGTTTTAGCTTGAATTAAGGGTCGATATTTAAATCAGTGAGAGAGGGCTTTCCCCTCTCTCACCCTGTTTTATAGAGTCCCAGCCTTAATACGTCCGGCAAGGTTGTTTTCAGACTTTCAATAAGCAGGGGCAGTAAGTTATAATAGGCTCGATGAAAGAATATCGCTTTTTTACGCTGGTCACCGCCCTCTTTGTGGCGGTGGTAATCATCTCTAACATCGCCTCAGCCAAGTGGGTAAACCTGGGGCTATTTACCTTTGATGGCGGCACCATCCTTTTCCCGCTGAGCTACATCTTCGGCGACATCCTCACCGAGGTCTATGGATACCGCCGCTCGCGGCAGGTGATATGGACCGGTTTCGGCTGTGCCCTTCTGATGGCTATAGTCTTAGCCATTGTGGGCGCTCTGCCTCCGGCACAAGGCTGGGAAAATCAGGAAGCCTACGATAAGATTCTGGGGACTACTCCCAGGATTGTGATTGGGAGCCTTGTTGCCTACTTCCTGGGGGAGTTCTCTAACTCCTTCATCCTGGCGAAGATGAAGGTATTTACCAGAGGTCGCTGGCTCTTCACGCGGACCATCGGCTCCACGGTGGTCGGTGAAGGCGTAGATACGGTCTTCTTCATTTTGATTGCCTTTGCTGGCACGCTTCCCGTGGAAACGCTCCTTGCCGGAGTCATCTCGAACTACGTTTTCAAAGTAGGCTTCGAGATAGTAGTAACGCCTGTCACCTACGCTATTGTCAATTACCTCAAGCGCACTGAGAGAACGGACGTCTATGACGACCACACCAATTTCAACCCCTTCGCCCAGTTCTGGGCTTTCCGCATGCGCTCGCCGGAGTACTCCGAGCAGGGCAAGTAGACTATGGCTGACCCGGACGGTACACAGGGCAGGCTGACCCGAATCATGCCCTGTTACCTTCCTTTACGAAGTACAGCGCTATGGCGGAAAGCGTGGCAAAAACCGTCTGAGAGAGCCATGCCAACTGGTAAGACCTGGTAGCGTCTACCAGGTAGCCGAAGACAATTGGTCCAATCAGGAACCCTACCATGCTAATCACTCCAGCGATACCGACGGCTGTGCCTGTGTTTTCGGCTCCGGCTAATTCAGCGACCATGGTGAGATAGATACCACCCCAGCCGATGGCAGTCATGCCAAGTATGAAGAGCAGAGGATACAACGCCCATGACAGGTTAGCTCCCAAGAGGGCAAGAAGAAGACATACCACGGCAGAAATGATGGCCCACAGCATAAATATCATGCGCCGGCTACCGTTGAAGAGACGGTCACTGAGCAATCCGCCACCTGGTTTGCCCAGAATGCCGCCTGCCTGGGTCAACGCCATAATAGCTCCGGCGGTAACCACCGGGAAAAGCAGGGCTTCAGTGAGGTAAAGGACAAGGTGTCCCGCCAATGCGAACTCAACTGCACCAATGGCAAAACCGGCAAACCCGGTTAGCCATATTCCTCTGTCTTTCAGAAGGTGACGCACGGACCTTCTGGTCACCTGCGGAGCAAAATCAGCAGTGGCTCCGGTTCGGACTGAGCTGACGATAGCTGGTACAGGGGGTTCTTTATACAGAGCAAAGGATAGGAGGGCGATCGCAATGGCCATAATCCCGAGGAATAGAAAGCCGAAGCGCCAGCCCAGCGACAGCCCCAG
>JAUYDO010000204.1 GCA_030691835.1 Dehalococcoidia bacterium
AGTGTCTCGTATATATCTTGACGTATGAAAGGGTGTTGCTGTCATTCCAGCGCAGGCTGGAATCCAGAGGGCAACATGGATTCCGGATCAAGTCCGGAATGACAGCGACTGTAAAGGCATTTGTAAGACAATACACTAGAATGATTGTAAACACCTGTCCTGCGTTATAGAATGATAATTGATTAAAGCGCAATATATGATTACCGATTCACAGCTTGACCAGCTCTGCATCAACACCCTGCGATTCCTTGCCGTGGACGCCGTGGAGAAGGCTAAATCCGGGCACCCGGGCACTCCGATGGGCGCGGCGGTGATGGCTTACGTGCTCTGGAACAGGTTCCTCAAGCACAATCCCGCTGACCCCAAATGGATAAACCGCGACCGCTTTGTCCTCTCCGCCGGACATGCCTCGGCGATGCTCTATTCTTTACTGCATCTGACAGGGTATGACCTGCCTCTGGAAGAAATCAAGCAGTTCCGGCAGTGGGGCAGTAAGACGCCAGGGCATCCGGAGTACAGGCTGACTCCGGGAGTAGAGGCGACCACCGGACCGCTGGGGCAGGGCTTCGGCAATGGCGTGGGCATGGCCATCGCCGAGCACTGGCTGGCACGGCATTATAACCGTCCCGGGTACGATATTATTGACCATTACACCTATGCCATTGTGTCTGACGGTGATATGGAGGAAGGCGTTTCTTCAGAGGCGGCCTCGCTGGCTGGCGCACTGGGTCTGGGCAATCTCATCTATATCTATGATGATAATGGGATTTCGATAGAAGGCAAGACCGACATAACTTTCAACGAGAACGTAGCACAGCGTTTTCAAGCCTATGGCTGGCGCGCAATCGGTCCTATTGACGGGCTGGATATTGACGCTGTCGATTTGGCGCTAAAAGAAGCTCACGCGGACAGCACACGTCCCACGCTGATTATTTGCAAGACTATTATTGGCTACGGAAGTCCCAATAAGGCAAATACCGGTGTTGTTCATGGCGAGCCGCTGGGTGAGGAAGAGGTGCGCCTGGCTAAAGAGCGCCTCGGCTGGCGCTATCTGGAGCCCTTTACCATTCCACCCGAAGCCCTGGCGCACTTCCGTAAGGCTATTGACCGCGGCGGAATCCGTCAGGTTGAGTGGCAGAAAAAACTTGAGGCTTATCGTCAGGCTTTTCCCGAGGAGGCGCGCAAGCTCGAAGAAGACCTCAGCGGAGACCTGCCACAGGGCTGGGATAGCGAGCTGGAAGGCTTGTTCAAAGAGAGCAAGCCTATCGCCACACGTGACGCCTCGGGCAGAGTGATGAATTCGATTGCGAAAAAGGTACATTCTCTGGTTGGAGGCGCCGCAGACCTTGCTCCCTCGACAAAGACCCTGCTCAAAGACTGCCCTGATTTCAAACGTGACAGCTATGACGGGCACAACATGCATTTCGGCGTCCGGGAGCACGCCATGGGCACAATATGCACTGGCATGGCTCTGCACGGCGGCATCATACCCTATGGCGCTACCTTTCTAATTTTCTATGACTACATGCGACCGCCGGTGCGCCTGGCGGCACTGGCAGAACTCAGGGTGATATATGTGTTCACGCACGACTCGGTCGGGCTGGGTCAGGACGGACCTACTCATCAGCCAGTTGAGCACCTCATGGGTCTGCGAGCGGTGCCCAATCTTGTCACCATACGTCCCGCTGACGCCACCGAGACGGCTGAGGCGTGGCGCATAGCCCTGGAACGCAGGAACGGTCCCACAGCCCTTATTCTCACCCGTCAGAGCGTGCCGGTGCTGGACAGGCAGATGCTGGCTCCGGCGAGCGGGGTGCGGCGCGGCGGCTACGTTCTCTGGGAAGCCGGCAATCAGCCCAAAATCATCCTTATCGGTACTGGCTCCGAGGTACATATCGCCCTTCAGGCTGGCAAACTGTTGATGGAGAAAGGCGTTTCGACGAGAGTTGTCTCACTGCCCTCCTGGGCGCTCTTTGACGCTCAACCGGCGGAGTACCGCAACAGCGTTTTTCCCCATGATTTGCGGGCGCGTGTCTCCATAGAAGCCGGCTCACCAATGGGCTGGGAGCGATACGTCGGTCTGGATGGCATAGCCATAGGACTATCGCGCTTCGGCGCTTCGGCGCCGGGTGAGGTCATCTATGAGAAGCTCGGACTTACTGCGGAGCGAATGGAGAACACTGCGTTGAATCTCCTGGAGGGAAAGAGAACATGATACGCGTTGTAGCCCTGGGCGTCGACCACGGCGGCTTCCCATTTAAGAATGAACTGCTCCCGTGGCTGAGGTCTAGAGGATACGAGGTAATAGACATGGGTGCTCATATATTTGACTCATCCGATGACTACCCGGATTTTGCGGAAGCCGTAGCCAGGGCGGTGACGTCAGGTCAGGCGTGGCGCGGTATAATCGTGTGCGGCAGCGGTGTAGGCGCCTGCATCGTCGCCAACAAAGTAGCCGGAGCGCGTGCTGGTCTCTGCCATGACACTTATTCCGCACGCCAGGGCGTCGAGCATGATGACATGAACATCCTCTGCCTGGGAGCACGGGTAATCGGCATCGAGCTGGCTAAAGAGCTGATAGCGGCTTTCCTTAATGCTGAATTCAGCGGTGAAGAGCGGCACCGCCGCCGCGCAGACAAAATCAAGGCGATTGAAGACAGGCAGAGCAAAACCCGGTAAATTAGCCTTCCTGCCTTGCCCGCTGTGCCAGGGAAAGCAATAGCCGGTAGCAAGCACCGGGGTCCGGTTGTAAGAAAATGGCACTGCCCACAAAAATGACATCAACGCCGGTGCGTGCAACCCTGGCTATATTATTCTCTTTGATACCGCCGTCTATGCCCGTCTCTTTGTTCGGCGCTGTGGCACGGAACTCGACTATCTTATCCAGCACTTCAGGTATGAATTTACTGCCATAGAACCCCGGCACGACTGATAGAAAAAGAATGCTATCCACCTCTTCAACCAGTGGCAAAAATGCAGAAACGGGAGTTTCCGGGTTGATTGCCAGCCCTACCTCGAGACCCAGCCTCCTGGCCAGAGAGATAACGTCTTTCGGCGAGGGAGTTGCCTCGTAGTGGAAAATTGCTTTTTGCGCTCCTTCTTTCCTAAAGTATTCCAACTGATTCTCAGGGTGCTCCACCATGAGATGTACTTCCCAGCGCAGTTTTGTTGGTACTGAAAGCATGTCCTTCCAGGTGACGCTGTACGAGGACACGAATTTACCGTCCATGATGTCAATCTGCACATAATCAGTGAAGGACTCGGATTGCCGTAACAGTGTTTCCAGGGTCCCTGGATTATCCGTGAGAATGGCGGGCACTACCCGGACGGATTTAGCCATTTTGCCTCCATACAATTTTCCACTGTCAGTTTGATTTCCCCGCGATGCATTTGCGCTTAACGCGTCTGTATTAGTTGACTTCTGAATAAAAGCGGTAGACATGTTTACTCAATGTATAATCTAATTGTAGGTTCGGCTACACACCATGTCAATAGTATTTATGAGGAGGAATTAAATGCCGAGAGTAATTCACTTCGAGCTTAACGCGGACAATCCGGACAGGGCGGTGAAGTTTTACCAGG
>JAUYDO010000207.1 GCA_030691835.1 Dehalococcoidia bacterium
GAAAAAAGCTGGTCGTCCGGGTTCTGGAACACCAGCCCGACTCTGCTCCTGACCCACCTGAGGTTGCCGTCACTGACCTTGCGTTCCAGTATCTTCACCGCGCCGTTGGTGTGCAGGATGCCGTTAAGGTGAAGCAGAAGCGTTGACTTCCCGGCACCGTTGGGACCGATTAGCGCCACCGATTCACCGGCGTTCACCGTGAGGCTGACGCCACTCAGAGCCGCCTGACCATCCGGGTAACTGAAGCTCAGGTTATCAATTTTTATTGCCTGTGACACGTATTCTCCTAATATAGCTGGCTGAAGATGCCGACAAATATCAGAATCAGGCTGTAGCCCATGCCAAACAAGGCATCAGACAGCCTGAAGCTAAGGTGGTTCAGAGTACGGATGTTTCCGTCGAACCCCCGGGCGGACATAGCCGCGTAGACGCGCTCACCCCGCTCATAGCTGCGGATGAAAAGCGTACCTATCATGTTGCCGACAGTCCGAATCTGCCATCCGCCAGAGGCGGACCTGCCTCCGAAGCTCCTGCTATCCCTCGCCTGCTTCATCCTCATCACCTCGTCAACAAGGATGAACAGGTAGCGGTACATGAAGGACATCAGCATGACCAGCACCCGCGGCATGCGCATTCTCTCCAGCCCCTGAAGCAGGTCGGGCAGTCTGGTGGTGGACGTCAGCCATATCAGGCTGAGAATGGACAGCCAGGATTTGAGCAGGATATTAATGAGCACCTGAATACCGCTGTAAGTGACCGTCAACTGCCATAGCCAGACATTATAACTGCCAGCCACTTCTCCACCCTTGAAGAAGGGGATAAAGATGGCAAGCATGGCAACAAAGGGCATAACCACCAGCGACCGCTTCAAAATATAGAGGATGGGTACTCTGGCAGGGAGCAGTAAGGCGGTTATGATGACCAGATACAAGCCGAATGCCCGCCAGCTACCGGGCGGTGTCAGCGCCACCGCCAGTATGAAAAGTAGCGCCGTGCCAAACTTGGTGCGCGGGTCAAGGCGGTGCATAAAGCTGTCACCGTCGCTGTACCGGTCAAGGAAGCTATGCTTCACTGCGCCCGCTCCTTTTTCTATAAACCAGGACCCAGCTCAATAAGTAGACAAAAGCAAACAAAATCAGCGTGCCTGTCAGCCCTGCCAGTATGGTCGCCAGCGTCTCGTTCTGGATTCCCGGAAACACATAATCAGCGATAACCTGGAACGGCGCCGCCTGAGCCATGTCAATAAAGCCCTTGTCCTCCGCCACTCTCTCCAGCCCATCGGGAGACGAAGACGCCAGGGGTGCCAGGCTGGCGAGCACCAGGCAGACGAGCAAGCCGATTAGCCACCACTTTGATTTCATCTTTAACCCCACTTAAATAGGCTTTAGCTGTAGCAGGTCGGCTCTAGCCGCCAGCACCGCGCCGAGCACGGCTCCGGTTATCAAGCCTTCTCCGATACCAATCAATGCATGCACCCCAGCCATGGCTGGCAATACGAGATGCAAAGGTGATACCCCAGATACCGCCAGCTCAACGGCGGCGGCGCTGGCTGACAGCACCGTAGCAATCCAGGCACCGGCAAAACTGCCAATCAACATGTTGCGTTTGTTATTACCCATTAACGACATAATCAGGCGGTAGACATAGTAACTGCTGAAGCTGGCAATGATGCCCATGTTGAGGATGTTCGCGCCTAAGGCGAGCAGTCCGCCGTCCTGAAAAATCAGCGACTGGGCAATGAGCACACAGGTCATTATCAAAACGCTCGCCCATGGTCCGAGCAGGATTGATGCCAGAGCCGCTCCGGTAAGATGTCCGGAGGTGCCGCCAGCGATGGGAAAATTGAGCATCTGGGCGGCGAAGATGAAAGCCGCCATCACTCCCATCAGTGGCACCTGCTTCTCCCCCAGCTTCTTATTGGCAATTCTCACCGCATTGCCCACGCCGCCAGCAGACACGGCGTATGTAGTTGCCACGGTAGCCACATTCAGAAAGCCATCAGGGATGTGCATGTTATACCTCCGCCTTTATGCTATTAAATGCAATTGCAAATAGTTGCATCGACAGTTAAAAAAATTTCTACTGCTTACACTTCACACAGTGCCCGAAGATGGCAAGGTGCCTCAGGTCCGCCAGAAAACCGTACTCGCGGCGCAGGGCGTCTTTGAGATTGGACAGCACCGTCTCATCAAGGTCGATGGTAGCGCCGCACTCCTGGCACACCAGGTGATGGTGATGACCCTTACCCGCCGGGTGATAACGCACCCGCCCTTCGCCCATGTCCGTCTCCGTCACCAGCCCAATCTCTTTTAACGTTTCCAGGGTGCGGTAGACGGTAGAGATATTGACGTGCGGGTATTTGGCTCTGACCTGCGCGTAGATTTCCTCGGCGCTGATGTGGTCGTCGCTGTGGTTAATCGCCGCAACAATCATCGCGCGCTGGGGCGTCACGCGATAGCCCAGCTCCTCAAGCTTGCCAAGAATGTCCTGCTTCATCACAAAAATATTATACCACTGAAGCGGCGGTTAATGCAAGTATTTGCAAATGCTAACATTTGCATGATGGACTCTGGAACTTCTCGGTGCTGTCCAGCATGATGGTGACCGGACCATCATTGTGGATTTCTACCAGCATGTGCTGCTGGAAGCGTCCGGTCTCCACCTTCAAGCCGGTGGCGCGGACCTGCTGGACAAAATAGTTGAAAAGCTCTTCAGCCTGCGCCGGCGGCGCGGCATCGGTGAAGCTGGGACGGCGCCCCTTACGCGCGTCAGCCAGCAGTGTGAACTGGCTGACCACCAGTAGCTCGCCCTTGACATCCAGGGCGGAAAGGTTGAACTTGCCTTCACTATCAGCAAAAATGCGCAGGTTAGCCGTCTTTTCGGCTAAATACTGCGCATCTCTGGCGGTATCACCATTGGCGACTCCTACAAAGACCACCAGCCCCTTGCCTGTACTACCGACCATCTCATCCCCGACAGTCACCGAGGCTCCGGTTACCCTCTGTAGCAGTGCTTTCACTGCGCTATTTCCCTTTTACTTCTCCCGATGGTTTTTCCGACGGTTTCTCCGATGGTTTCTCCTCGGTTTTATCCGGCTTCTCCTTGCGGTAATCGTTGACGTAGAAGCCACTTCCCTTAAAGACTACGGACACCGGACTAAGGATGCGCTGTGATTTCCCGTGACACGTGGGGCAATCAGCTACCGCTTCGTCGTAGAACCGCTGTCTCTTTTCAAAGCGAGAGCGACACTCACAACACTCGTACTCATAGATAGGCATAAGACCAGTTCACCTCCAAGCAAAACTCCATAAATATTTTACCGAAATCCAGCGCATAAGGCAAATCCGTGAGGCTGGAAGACACCAGGGCGCAAAGATGGGTTCGGTTTATCCCGTACGAGAGGTGCAGTGTTTAGAGAGGGGGGCGAAGCACCCCCTCTCTAAATTACACTTCCCCCGCTCCTTCCAAGGAGCGGGGGATTAAGGGGGTGAGGTGCTGGATTGACAGAGGGGAACTCAGGGCACTAGAATTTAAGCGTGCGCCTGTAGCTCAGCGGACAGAGCATCGGTCTTCGGAACCGATGGTCGTGGGTTCGAATCCCTCCAGGCGCGCCATTTTTGAAGCTAAACGGATGGGCGCTCAAGTCGTCTCGGATGATTTTATGGCATTACGTTACCCAGCGCCCCTCCCTACCCTGTTACATTAACCTGCCGGGCAGGGGTGGCCGATTTGCTCCGGTAGGGTGGCCGATTTCGTCCGGGATGGTGGCCGGTTTGCTCCGGAACATGCAGTCAACGCCCGCCATATGGGGCTCATGCTGGACTGGAGAGAAGACTCATTACATTAGGGCCATGGACAGCAAACCAGTAACTGCTGAAGCGCCGGAATCAGCCCCTTCCTC
>JAUYDO010000244.1 GCA_030691835.1 Dehalococcoidia bacterium
CTCCACCTGCACCATCAGCTTGCCGTTCTCCTGGTATATCTCACCGGGTTTGCCCCTGATGAAGGTAGTGCCTTCATCCTGGACACGGTTGTAGAACTCCTCGAAGCCCTTCCCCACCGCCCTGAGGTCGATGTAGAACTCATAGACCTTGGCACCGTGGGCGTGGTCTTTCACCAGGTGGCTGAACTTTATGGAGTACATACAGCACACCTGCGAGCAGTACTCGTGGTAGTTCTTATCGCGGCTCCCGACGCAGTGGACAATAGCCACGGACTTCGGCTCCTGCCCGTTCTTCAGCAGGACGTGACCGCTGGTAGGTCCGGAGGCGTTAATCATGCGCTCGAACTCCATGGCGGTGAGCACGTTGTCAAAGCGCCCGTAGCCGTACTGGTAAATCCGGGACGGGTCGAAGGTGTCATAGCCGGTAGCCACGATGATGTTGCCCACGTCCACCTCGACGACCTCGTCTGTCATCTCATGCTTGACGGCGCGGGCATCGCAAGCCTTGACGCACTCCATGCACTCGGAGCAGACGCCGCAGTTGAGACAGCGCTTGGCTTCCTCGATGGCGGTCTTATCGTCCAGCCCGATTTCGACCTCGGCGAAGCCCTCCCGTTTGGAGACCTCGAGCACTGCCATACTTGCTCGCGGCTTCGAGACAACACCCTCCTTTGAAACATCCTTTACCCTGTTTACGGTGGCGGGTCTGTCCTTCTTGAGGTCGATGCCCATAAGGTGGCGCTCGATGGATATGGCGGCTTCCTTGCCCGCCTCGACGGCGGCGATGATATCAGCCGGACCGGCGACCACGTCGCCGCCGGCGAAGACGCCTTCGATATTGGTCTGGAGGGTAACCGGGTCGACCGTCACGGTGCCCCAGGCGGTGTACTCAAGCTCCCTGGGCAGTAGCGACTTATCCACCGCCTGACCGATGGCGACGATTACATTGTCCACCGGTACCTCATACTCGGAGCCTTTGACCGGATTGGGTCTACGGCGACCGCTGGCATCGGGTTCACCCAGCTCCATGCGGACACACTGTATGCCGGTGAGCTGTCCGTCTTTGGACATTATCTTGACCGGAGCGACGAGGAACTGTAGCTTTACGTCTTCCTGCACCGCCTCGTCAATCTCTTCCTTGACGGCGGGCATCTCGGCGCGGGTGCGGCGGTAGAGGATGGACACTTCCTTAGCGCCGAGGCGCTTTGCTGCCCTGGCGGCATCGATAGCGGCATTGCCACCACCGATGACGGCAACCCTCTCGCCAATGACTAGCTTCTCGCCGGAGTTCAAGCGGCGCAGGAAATCGAGGGCGTGCAGTACGCCCTTCGCGTCTTCATTCGGGCTACCGAGCTTCTGGCTCGTCCCGGCGCCTGTCGCCAGGAATACGGCGCTGTAGCCCTGATTGAACATGGCTTCCAGGTCTTTCACCGGGGTGTTGGTTTTTATCTCTACGCCCAGCTCCTGGATATAGGCGATTTCAGTGTCCACCACCTTCCTGGTCAGTCGGTACTCGGGGATGCCGTAGCGCATCAAGCCGCCTGGCTGTGGCGCGGCTTCAAACACGGTCACGGAGTAGCCGTGGCGCACCAGGTCGTAGGCGCAGGCGAGACCGGCAGGTCCGGAGCCGACGACGGCTATCTTTTCTCTCTTCGTCCTCTCGGCGGGCACTGCCTTCTCCCTGCCCACCCTTAGCTCGTAGTCAGCCATGAAGCGCTTCAGGGCGCGGATGGAGACAGGCTCATCGACCTTGCCGCGCTCGCAGTCAAGCTCGCAGGGATGGGTGCAGACGCGTCCGCAGACGCCGGCGAAGGGCATGGTGCGCCGGAGCACCTCAAGAGCTTCCTTGAACTTGCCCTGCCCGATTAGGGAGACGTAGCCCTGGGCATTGACCCTGGCCGGACACGCGGTGCGGCAGGGCGGATAGCCGCGCTTGTCTATGATAAACTTGTTGGGCACTGCCTGCGGGAAGGGGCGGTAGATAGCCTTCCTCTTGCTCATGCCGTAGTCGAACTCGTTGGGGGCTTCGACGGGGCATGCATCGGCGCAGGTGGCACAGCCGGTGCACTTGCTGGTGTCTACGTATCTTGCCTTCTTCCTGACCTTGACCTTGAAATTGCCCACGTAGCCGGAGACGTCTTCCACCTCGCTGTAGCTCATTAGCTCGATGTGCGGGTGAGAGCCGGCGGAGCTCATCTTGGGCGTCAGGATACAGGCGGAGCAGTCCAGCGTGGGGAAGGTCTTATCGAGCTGTATCATGTGCCCGCCGATGCTGGGTTCTCTCTCCACAAGGTAGACCGTATGCTTGGAGTCGGCGATTTCCAGAGCCGCCTGGATGCCTGAGACGCCGCCGCCGACCACGAGGGTATTGGGGTTGACCGGCACCTGCCTGGTCTCCAGTGGCTCATGATAGAAGACACGCCGCACCGCGGCGCTGACCAGCGCCCTGGCTTTCTCCGTCGCCGCACCGGGGTCTTCCGTAATCCAGGAGCAGTGCTCCCTGATGTTCGCCATCTCGAAGAGATAGGGATTCAGACCGGCGGCTTTGCAGGCGGCACGGAAGGTGCGCTCGTGCATGGTGGGCGAGCAGGACGCCACCACCACGCGGTTCACCCCCAGGTTCTTGATGTCGTCTATGATGAGTCCCTGACCGGGGTCGGAGCACATGTACTTGTAGTCACGCGAGATGACTACGGCGGGAAGGGCACGGGCGGACTCGGCGACCGCGGCGCAGTCCACCTTTCCCGCGATATTGGTGCCGCATTGGCAGATATAAACACCTATCTTTACATTCTTGTTGTCCATCTACGCACCCCCTCCGGTCGCCGCGACGGCGCTGTAGTACGATGCCAGCACTTTCTTCGCCGGGACGAGCCCCCTGTCCAGGGCAAGCGCCTTCGGCGACATGCCCAGGGCGACACCTATCAACTGGCTGAAGAAGAGGACCGGCATATTGTAGCTGGTCTTGAATTTCTTATTGACCATATCCTGGTAAGCGTCCAGGTTGGTCTGGCACAGCGGGCAGACCGTGACGATAGCCCGGGCACCACCTGCGGCGGCGCTCTCAAACACCTTGTGCAGTAAGCCCAGCGTCAAATCCAGCTCCGGGATGACCAGCGAGCCGCCGCAACAGCGGTCCCTCATGGCGAAGGGGACCGCCTCGGCGCCGAGGCTGGTCACCAGAAACTCGAGGGACTTTGGATTATTCGGGTCATCGAAATCTGACTCAGGGCGGACGAGCTGACAGCCGTAGTAAGCCGCCACCTTTAGCCCCTTTAGCGGGCTGACCATTTTGGCGGCGATGGTGCCGAAACCGATATCATTATAGATTGCCTCGAAGAGGTGCCGTACCCTGACGCCGCCGCCGTATTCCAGTCCGGCTTCCTTAAGGCACTCTTTCACCTTGGCTCTCAGGTCGGGGTACTCCCGGAGATGTGCCTTCGCCCGGTTCATCACGGTGAAGCAGGCACTGCACGGCGTCACCATGTCCCGCTCCGCCTTCTCAGCCAGAGCCAGGTTGCGCGCCGCAACACAGAGCGAGCCAAGCTCATCCGTGGAGGAGTAGGGAGTCGAGCCACAGCAGTTCCAGTCTTCAAGCTCAACCAGCTCCATGCCGATAGCGCCGGCGATAGCCTTGATGGACTCGCCATAGGCTACGGCGGTGCCTTCGGAGGAAGAACAGCCGGGAAAGTAGGTGTACACTTTCATTTAGCACCTCCCAGGGACTCCGCCTTTTTCAGCATAGCGTTTATTTGACCCACGCCCTTTATCTTGCTGGCTTTGAGCGACAGGCGCCCGTGCCGGAGCAAACCTAACCCCACTGAGCTCATCCGCAGGGCGGATATGGGGTTGGTCTTGCGGTAGTATTCCATCATCAGACCGACCTCGTGCACTCGACCGTTATTCTTGATAGAGTTCACGAAGGCACGGTACATAGCGGGAGTTGATACCCTGCGGCTGTGTGTGCCGTAGCGGGTGGACAGACGCTCCAGGGCGTGCATCAGTTCTGTGGGCTTTACTCCCCTGGGACAGCGCACCGTGCACAAATAGCAGGAGGCGCAAATCCACGGGCTATTACTGTTGAGAACATCATTCCGCCTGCCCGCCCGAATCATGGCGATAGTCCTGCGCGGCGAATATTCCATCCGGGCTACATTGGGGCAGGACGCAGAGCAGATACCGCACTGGATGCACCAGCGCACCCCCTCTCCTCCGGGGAGAGAATACACCTCTTCTGCGAAAGAGTCATCTTCAGCCTCGGCAGTCGCCGTCGGTCTTTCGGCTAATGCCGCTCCGGCGCCCGGCGATTCCTCAGCGAGGGTCATGAAGCATAGCTTTTGCCACATCTGGTTCTCTCCTTTCTTCCACTGCAAGCTGGCTTACTACCAGCGACCGTCCCCGGTAACTACAGGACTCCACGAAATTACCCAGTAAAGTATGAGCCATTTTAAGAAAGTAGACATCCGTAAAAAGACCTATTCCCCCACTTCTTTATCCTGCCGCCAGGCTTCAAGCCTGGCTTTTATCTGCTTTTCGTACCCGAGGTTGCCCGGAGTATAAAAGTGCTTGCCCATGAGTGAATCGGGGAGGAACTGCTGTATAACGAAGTGTCCCGGGTACTCGTGAGCATACTTATAGCCTTTGCCGTAACCCGCCGCCTTCATCAGCGGGGTCACCGGATTGCGGAGGTGCAGAGGCACCGGCTCGCTGGCACCTCGCCTGACCTCATCCTTTGCCCGTAAGTACGCCTTGTAGGCGGAGTTGCTCTTTGGCGCTGTAGCCATGTACACCACCGCCTCAGCCAGGAGCAGATAGCCCTCCGGCATACCGACGAAGTGGACTGCCTGCTGTGCCGCCATGGCGACAACCAGCGCCATGGGGTCAGCCAGCCCTACATCCTCTGCCGCCAGGATAACTATGCGGCGGACGATGAAAAGAGGGTCTTCTCCCGACTCCAGCATCCTGGCAAGCCAGTACAGGGCGGCATCAGGGTCGGAGCCGCGCATTGACTTAATCAACGCTGATATGAGGTCGTAATGCTGTTCTCCGGCGCGGTCGTAGAGCAGGGAGCGGTGCTGGAAGGCGTCCTCGATAGCAGCTAGCGTAACCCGCCTCTTGCCCTCGGTATCCGGCTTGGCGGTCAGAGCCGCCATCTCCAGGGCATTGAGCGCCATCCGGGCGTCGCTGTTGGACATGGTGACCAGGTGCTTCAGGGCGTCTTCCGCAAGCTCCACATTGAGCTTGCCCAGACCGCGCTCTTTATCATCCAATGCCTTCAATACAATGGTGCGGATTTCATCCTCGGAGAGCGGCTTGAGGGTGAAGACGCGGCACCGCGACAAAAGTGGTGAGATAACCTCGAAAGAGGGGTTTTCCGTGGTGGCGCCGATGAGAGTGATGGTGCCGTCCTCAACGTAGGGCAGAATGGCGTCTTGCTGCGCCTTGTTGAAGCGGTGGATTTCGTCTATGAAGAGGATGGTGCGTTTTTTATAGAGCCGGCGGCGCTCTTTGGCTTCCTCGACTATTTTGCGGAGGTCGTTTACCCCGGCGCTGACGGCGCTCACCGGGCTGAAGTGCGAGTCGGTGGAGTTGGCGATGATAAAAGCCAGGGTGGTCTTGCCACTGCCGGGTGGTCCCCAGAGTATGATGGACGGAAGCTGGTTGGTTTCGATAGCTTCCCTGAGGACGTGTCCCTTACCTATGAGATGCTCTTGTCCGATGAACTCCTGAAGGTTGCGGGGTCTCATCCTTGCCGCGAGAGGCGCTTCAGCCTTCAGGACTTCCTGGTACTGGTGCTCAAAAATGTCCATAGACCGCCATTCTACCCACCCTCACGGACTAACGCAGATTGTTAAAGAGACGTCTCGCCCACACACTGTATTTGGGCACCCAGCTCATTGTACTATTCCGGCACGTATTTTGTAAAGTTTTGGGGGTGATACAGCTTCCCGCGAAACTCTGATAATAACAGTCAAATCCCCCCGTTTTCTCCCTTTTCTAAAGGGGTAAGGGGGATTATTCGTTTTGCGGAAGTTCTTAAAATGTTTGGTTAGCCAGTCAGGGTGGAATTGTCTGAGTTATGAAGCTACATATAACCGGATTTGGGGGCGGGCAATTTCTTATATTCCGGCTTGGACTCGATGATATTCTGGATTAATTGAATAAGCTGTCTTAGCTTACTTGCCTGCGCATCATCGTTTCTTATGGAGTCATCCCACCATAGCTCCTTAACCTGAGAGCCGTATTGGACCTTGAAATAGTAGCTGGGATGCGGGGTCACCGTGCCTACCGGAGCTCCCGGAGGCACGGAGACCACAAATCTATCAGGATAGCTGAAGAAACCGATTTCCTGCATCTTCTGATAGATTGCATTCGTCTCTTCGCTGGCTAGAGAGAACCCCACCGTGATGGAGGTCTCCTGCACCATATCCTTTGTGTACGTTCCGTTGAAGGTATTTAGCTCATTCTTAGCTCCAATTCCGTACCTGAATACCAGGTTGAAACCGGATTGTGCGGGTCTGGGAGTGCCGCACCCGGCGATTAACAGGCATATAGCTATGATAGAAACCGCTAATCTTTTCATCAATAG
>JAUYDO010000256.1 GCA_030691835.1 Dehalococcoidia bacterium
ACAATCATCGCACGCATATTGTCATTCCCGCGAAGGCGGGAATCCAGTATCACCACCCCACCTGGATTCCGTATCAAGTACGGAATGACAGACATTGTTAAGGTGTTACTGTGACACTACACTAATACAGGCGCATTAAGCGCAGATGCGTGCGGAAAAATCAAACCTACCTGTCATTGCGAGTCCGCCAGAGGCGGACGAAGAAGCAATCTCCGATAGTTGTTATACGGTTTCACTTTCAAAGAAGACCCGTTGTACAAAGTTCTGAGATTGCCACGCCCCGATTTCATCGGGGCTCGCAATGACAGCTGAGGTTATTTTCAGACCAATGACGTTTCCCCAGAAGAAGTATAAGAGAGAGGAGGGTGTCCCTCCTCTCTCTAACCACATTACAGCAGTTCTATCTCTTTGAGGTCCGGAGCCACTGTCAGCTTCGCCTCCGTGAGCTCCTGCACCTCCTGGGCGCTCCAGCCCGGAGCCACTTCTTTCAGGATGGGACCCCTGGGGGTAAACTTGATTACCGCGATATCGGTAACTACCATGTCCATGCAGCGCGGCGCGGTCAGCGGGATGCTACAGCACTTTACAATCTTGGGCTTGCCGTCCTTGGTGGTGTGCTCCGTAGCACCGATTACCCGCTTCGCATTGAAGGCAAGGTCCATGCCGCCGCCGATGTTGCCTACCCCTCTGCCGGGGAACATCCAGTTGGCAAGGTCGCCCTGCTCGGATATCTCCAGCACGCCCAGGACGGTGATATCAACGCGCCCGCCCCTTACAATCAGGAACGACGTGGCATGGTCGAAGAAGCACATGCCCGGTTTGGGCTTGACGAACTGCCCGCCGGCATTGGTCAGGTCAATGTCCGCCCACTGCGCCTTTTCTTCCTCGCTGACGACGGGTCCGAAGCCCAACGCACCGTTCTCGGTGTGATAGATTACTTGCATACCTTCGGGAACGAAGCTGGAGCACAGCGTCGGGATACCGATGCCGAGGTTGACCACAGCGCCATCGAAGAACTCGTTAGCTATCCTCATGGCGATAGCTTCTCTGCTCAGTCTCTCGCCTGCCATGTTACACCTCCTCCGTGACCTGGAAGTTGGTTTCAAGGTGACGCGGGAATCCCGGGTTCTCGGTGACCTTAACGATGCGGTGCACGAAGATGCTCGGCACTATAACGCAGTTGGGGTCAATATCACCGGGTTTGACGATTTCATCGACCTCGGCGATGGTGACCTTTGCGTTCATAGCCATTATTGGGTTGAACTGCCTCGCCGTGCCGCGGAATACCAGGTTGCCCGCCTCATCAGCCTTGTACGCCCGGACCAGGGCGTAGTCCGCCTTGAGAGCAAGCTCCATGAGATGCGGTCTGCCGTTGAAATACCGCTTTTCTTTGCCTTCCTCTATGACCGTGCCCACGCCGGTAGGCGTGTAGAACGCCGGGATACCGGCACTGCCGGCTCTTATCCTCTCCGCCAGGGTGCCCTGCGGCACCAGCTCAAGCTCGACCTCGCCGGCAAGGATTTGTTTCTCAGCGTCAGTTGGACGTTTCGGTGAGCCGGAGAAGGGGAAGGTGGCGATAACCTTCTTCACCTGCTTGTTCTGGAACAGGATGCGGTGGTCATCGTAGTCCAGGGTCAGACCGATGCCGCCGGCGGTGTTCGCCGCGATGGTGAGATTCTTTGCTCCCTGCCGGCGCAGAGCCTGAATCAGGAAGAAGGGGGTGCCACCCGGACCGGCGAAGTTGCCGATGAGGATGACCGAGCCGTCTTTTACATCAGCCACTGCCTCATCAAAGGATTCCAATACTTTGTTGACTGGCATTTTCACCTCCTATACGATTTTCGATACCAAATACAAGTGGGGAGCCGTTTTGGGCGGCTCCACCATCGACCCATGTTCTAAAATATTCATCCGAAAATACGCCAATATGTCATTGCGAGACCTGCCGTAGGTCCGCCTCAGGCGGATGTAAATGAGCATGAATAATTCCTCCGGTATCTACTACGGCAATATGGGTCCCGGTATATCCGATTCCTGCAGTATCTTCAAAAGCTTCAGAAGCCGGACATCTCGCATATGGCACAGCTCCGCCTCGCTCCTGCCGGTATAGTCGTAAAAGCCTTTGCCTGTCTTGATGCCTAAAGCTCCCTGCTGAACTAGCTCAAATAGCTTCTTCGGCTTATAGTCCGGAGGAGATAGCTGTTCAGCGGACCTCGCCGAGGTCCTGGCGCTCAGGTCCACTCCGCTGAAGTCTATGCGCTGCACCACGCCCAGCACTATCATGCGCATAGCCAGCCCCCAGATGGCGGCTTCATCCAGGTCTTTGGGAGAAAGATAGTCGTTGTCAAGCAGATAGTATATTTCACGGTTGAACGCAATCTGAAGACGGCTGACCACGTAGCCGGGGACCGGTCTGCTAAATATCACTGGCTTTTTACCGATATCCTTGAGCAACTCAACCACGCGGGTGATGTTAGCCGGGTCTGTCCTTGGTCCCTTGACCACATCCACCAGCGGGATTATTTGAGGCGGAGCGTAAGTGTGCGTGATAAGGACTTTGTCCGGGCGCGACGTCTCCACAAAATCGAAGATATTCAGGAACGTGGTATTGCTGGCTAACAGCGTCTTGGGTGGACACGCCGCATCCAGTTGCTTGAAAATGTCAGCTTTGGCGTCCTTCGTCTCTGCCACCGTCTCAATAGCCAGGTCGGCATCGGCGGCGCCCTTCTCAAGCGATGTAGTTGGTGTGATGCGCTTCATTATAGCTGGTACATCGCCCTTTTTGACCAGCCCGGCTTCTACCATGGTATCCAGACTGCCCCTGATTAGCGTATCAGCCCGGTCCAGGGTCTGCTGGGTGCGGGAATACATGGCTACCTGGTAGCCGCCCTGCGCGAAAGCCTGGGCTAAGCCGTGTCCCATCGTCCCGGCACCGACCACAAAAATCTTCTTGAAGTCTGCCCTCATTTTTACTCGACTCTCCTTGTCCAGTGTAGTGTCACAGAGATTACTTTACAATCATCGCACGCATATTGTCATTCCCGCGAAGGCGGGAATCCAGTATCACCACCCCACCTGGATTCCGTATCAAGTACGGAATGACAGACATTGTTAAGGTGTTACTGTGACA
>JAUYDO010000282.1 GCA_030691835.1 Dehalococcoidia bacterium
TCCGGATCAAGTCCGGAATGACAGCGACTGTAAAGGCATTTGTAAGACAATACACTAGTAATCGGGTGCGGGCCGCTGGTAGGTACTCTGGCACCGGCCGCTTGCCGCACGAGCATTGCCTCTAAAAACGCCTTCTCCAACGGTATTGGTACAGCCAATATGGGCGGGCATTTTGCCCCGGAACTTAAATTTGCCGGATACGACCACATTGTATTTCAGGGTAATGCCAGGACGCCGGTCTACCTGTGGATTGACGACGGTCGGGTTGAGATTAGGGATGCCCGGGGACTCTGGGGAAAGACTACTCGGGATACTGAGGACCTAATAAAAGCAGAAGTCAGTGACCAGGATATCCAGATAATGTCCATCGGCCCAGCGGGCGAAAACCTGGTGAGGGGGGCCTGTATTATCGCTAACAGGAACCGGGCGGCGGGCAGATGTGGTGTCGGTGCCATCATGGGGTCGAAGAATCTGAAGGCGGCCGCCGTCAGGGGTACGGGCTCCATAAAAATCGCCCATCCCGACCGGTTCATGGCGGCAGTCGGTGATGCCCGGGCGAGGCTGGAGAAATCAAAAGGACTGGGCGTGCTCCGTAAATATGGGACGGTTGGTGTATTACCCGGCGAGAACGAAATCTGTAGTATAGCCTATAAGAACTTCCAGGGAAGCCGTATCCCGGCCGAGCAGGTCAAGAAAATACACCCCGATATTTTCAAGGAAAAGTATATGCGGCGGGACATGGCCTGCTTTGGCTGTCCACTGCACTGTGATAAGTACTACCGAATTGACGAAGGTCCGTATGCTGGCCTGGCCACCGAGGGTTTTCAACTGGATGCCGTGGCCAATTTCGGCGGTAAGCTGGCTATTGAATATCCGCCGGCGGTTATAAAGGGGTGTGCCCTCTGTGACGAGCTGGGTCTGGATGAAGATAACGCTGTTTGTGTGCTGTCCTGGGCCTTCGAGTGCTATCAGCGGGGCATCCTCACCGACAAAGATACCGATGGCTTGAAGCTCGAGTGGGGCGATTATGGGGTGGTCTTTGAGCTATTGAGAAAAATGGCCCACCGGGAGGGGTTCGGGAATATACTGGCCGAGGGTTGCAAGCGTGCTGCTGGAATCATCGGTCGGGATAGCGGGTATTATGCGTTACATACCAAGGGACAGGATCTGCACGAAGAAGTAAGGATGCCTATCGGCTGGGGCTTTGGCACTTCGGTAGCTACCAGAGGAGGTGGGCACACTACCGGCGCCTCAGTATGGGAAATTATGAACATGGTTGACCCGACAATAGGCGACTTCGCCAAGAAGATTGGAGTCAGGTCACTTGACCCCGCGGCGTATACCGATAAAGCCAAGCTAACGGTGTACATGGAGCGTGTACAGACTGTGGTGAACTCTTTTGGTCTCTGCATGTTTGTGGCGGCATGGGTCGACCCGTCCTTAATATCACTCAAAGAACTGGCCGAGTTATATTCGGCGGCTACTGGCTGGGAGACCACTGAAGAGGAATTGATCAGGGCTTCAGACCGAGTTCTGAACCTGGAAAAGGCCTTTAATGCCATCCATGCTGGTCTCGGGCGTAAGGACGATTACCCACCGGAGAGAAGCCTTAAAGAGCCGATAAGTGCTGGTCGCTATCAGGGCTTCAGCCTCTCAAAAGAAAGATATGACGAGATGCTCGATGAATACTACCGGCTGCGTGGCTGGGATGTAGCTACGGGATGGCCGACGAGGCAGACTCTTGGGGACCTGGGTCTGTCTGACGTCGCCGATGACTTGTAAAAGGCGCGTCACTGATTGAATGCAGCCGCCAGAAGGAAGGAGGTGAACAAATGGGGGTAACTTGACAAAATCGAGGCAGGGTTATATCATTTTGACACTAGGGGTTTGTCCGAAAACGACCCAATCATTACAGTGAGGTGGAAACATGAAAAGGTTTCTGGTATTCTCATTAGTTGTTCTGGTGTTGTCTGCTTTGGTTATGGCTGGCTGTGCCGCACCATCGCCTGCACCCGCCCCGGCACCGGCACCGGCACCATCACCTGCACCTGCACCTGCTCCGAAACCGGCTGCATCACCGGCACCAGCTCCGGCGACGGCTCCTGCTCAAAAGGTTATAGAACTGAAATTCGCCCACTTCCAATCGCCGACCAGCTATGCAAACATCAACTTCCTGCATCCGTGGGCAAAGAAGATTGAAGAAGCGACGAAGGGCAAGGTAAAAGTGACCGAATACCCGGCAGAGACTTTGGCTAAGGAAAAGGAGACCGTCACTGCCGTTGAGACAGGAATCGCCGACATTGGCTGGGTGTCTATATCTAATATCAGGGGTCGTTTCCCGCTGGCTGAGGTTACAGGTCTTCCCTTCATGGGAATATCCGGTGGCAAGGATGAAAAGGGCAATGCACTATCCATTGGCAAGGCGAACAGCCTCGTCGCATGGGAGCTTTATCAGAACCTGCCCGAGATGCAAAAGGAGTTCTCAAGCGTAAAGGTGCTCTTCACCCATAATACAGAACTGGTTAATATTGTGACTACCAAGAAGCCTGTTCGCAATCTGGAGGACCTGCGCGGGATGAAACTCAGGAGCACTGCCGGTCTATTGACGGAACTGGTGAAACAGCTCGGAGCTACTCCGGTACCTATTCCCCTGGGTGAAGTGTACGAAGCGGCTCAGAAGGGCGTGATAGATGGTGCCGCGGCGAACACGGGGCAGATAATCAACTCCAGGCTTTATGAGCTGCTCCGTTACAAGACTGATATCAATCTGGGCATTACTACAATGTTTGCCATGATAATGAACCTTGATAAATGGAACAGTCTGCCCCCTGATGTTCAGGAAGGATTACAGAGTGTGACTGGTCGAGCTGGCGCTGAGTTCGCCGGCGAGGCGGGTTACGGCTTTGGTCTACGGCAAGCGCTTGAAGACGCTATGAAAAAGGGCGGCTACAAGTGGGAGATTGTAAGCGCTTCTCCAGAAGAGGCGGAGAGATGGAAGGCAATCGCCGGTAAGCCCATGTGGGACACATGGCTTAAAGAAATGCAAAGTAAAGGTCTGGCCGGTCAGAAAGCTTTTGATGAACTTTTGAGATTACAGAAGAAATACCAGGGATGATGGTTGAATATAGGCTAGATGTATAATCTGACAGAACTGGGTGAGTCAATCAGCACAGAGGTGCTTGTCCTCGGCGGCGGCATTGCTGGCTGTTTTGCCGCCATAAAAGCACGGGAAGCCGGACTGGACGTAACCCTGGTAGATAAGGGGTACGTCGGGAGGGGCGGTGAAAGCCATCAGATGTCCGGCGTTCTCACCTGCTTTGACCCCGAGCAGGATAATTATGACGCCTGGTTCAGGGAGTGTGTAGAGGCAAGCCAGTGGGTGGCTGACCAGCACCGCCTCGACGGCATGATATATGAGACCCGTGAGCGTATTCGTGACCTGGAAAACTGGGGTGCTACATTTCAAAAAGAGAACGGGAAATTCATCCGCAGAGCAGGGGTTGGTCACTACTATGCGCGGAATGTGGTGATGACCAGAGGCGGTTTCCAGCTTATGTCCGCCGTCAGGGGAGAGGTCATACGTCAGGGCGTCCACTTGATTCAGAGAGTTATGGTTACTGACCTTCTCACCTCTGATGGCGAGCTCCCCACCGGCGGTAAGGTTGTCGGTGCCATTGGTTTTGACTTGGTCAGAGGCAAGTTCTACGTTTTCAAGGCTAAAACAGTTATTATCACTACTGGCTCCACCAGAGCCATTGCTCCCAGGTTAACCATGCCTAACCTGAGTGGCGATGGTAAAGGCATGGCTTTCCGTGCCGGCTGTGAGATGAGGAACGTGGAGCTGGCTCTGGCAAGTTTGAATGCCGTCGGCTTTAATTGCGCCTCCGGCGAGAATATCCTGGTCGGGGAGGGCGCCTTCTTTGTTAATGCCAGGGGCGAGAGATTTATGCAAAAGTGGGACCCTCAACGGGTGGACCGCGCTCCCAGGGCTGTCCTGACCCTGGCTATGGCAATTGAGGAAAAGGAAGGCAGGGGTCCAATTTACCTTGATGCCACACAACTGAGCGAATCTGCTTATTATAGAATTGAAAAAGCCATTCCCATTGTCGTCGGGTCGTTTGATGCAGGCGGAGTTAGCCTGCGCGAGAACAGAATCCCGTACACGCCAGCAATACACGACCACGGTCCGGGCGGAATCAGAGTGGATAAGCACGATGCAACCACCTTAAGCGGGCTGTTTGCCGCCGGGGCGGCTTCAGACCATGCCGAGAGTGGCGCGTCCAACGTCATTGGTCACGGCATGCTATCTGCAATCGGGGGATACCGCGCCGGCGTGGCTGCTAGCAGATACGCCTCTGGGTCTAACGAACCACAGTTGAATCGTGCACAGGTTGAGCGGCTTAAGAAGCTTGCGCTGGCGCCAATGGAACGCAAGTCTTTATTTAGCCACGGAGAGGTCCGCTGGGAGCTGAAGGAGAGGTTGTGGGGTGATGGCCTGCTTGGTCCGCTCAGGACAGAGAGCAAACTGAAGAAAGCCATTGGCATAATAGAGGAAGCAAAAGCCGAAAAACTTCCCGGAATCAGTGCCCGGGACTATCACGAGTTAGCCAGGGTGCTCGGTTTGGCTAACGAGTTGCTATACGTTGAGCTTCTCGCCAGGTGCGCTCTGCTGCGGACAGAGAGCAGAGGTTCTCATTACAGGGAGGACTATCCTCAAAGGGATGACGTCAACTGGCTCAAGTGGGTGATTGCTAAAACTGACGGTAAGAAGATAGCTGTATGGGCGGAGCGCATACCGTTTGACGAGTACCCTCTCAAGCCGCAAATTAGCTAGTGTAGTGTCACAGTAACACCTTAACAATGTCTGTCATTCCGTACTTGATACGGAATCCAAGTTGCCCTCTGGATTCCAGCCTTCGCTGGAATGACATCAAAATCCGTCCTAGGTCAAGATATATACGAGACACTACACTAGGACTGTTTTGTGCGCTCCTGGATGAGCTTTTCGCCGTGTTCCAGCAGGACTTTAGCCC
>JAUYDO010000313.1 GCA_030691835.1 Dehalococcoidia bacterium
GTAAATTACCTCCATGCCGGCGTCTGCCAGTGCCCGGGCTACAATCTTAGCGCCACGGTCATGACCGTCCAGTCCCGGTTTGGCTACCAATACTCTTATTTTACCTTGCATCCTCGTGCCTTTGAACTAAAAGAAGCTCGGAGCGCTGTATTCGCCATACACTTCTCTTAGGGCATCGCATATCTCACCAACCGTAGCATAAGCCTTGATTGCTTCTATTGCCGGCGGGACAAGATTCTCACCGCTTTCCGCAGCCTGTCTCACTCTTTTCAGGGTTTCCTTGACTTGCAGGTTGTTCCTTCTCCCCTTTAATCTTTTAAGCCGCTCCTTTTGTTTTCTCTCGAGCACCGGGTCAACTTTCAGAATGGTTATCGGAAGCTCGTCTTTATCTATATACTTATTGACTCCCACTACCACCCGTGCGCCACTTTCTACCTGCTGCTTGATTTTGTAGGCTGACCTGGCTATTTCAACCTGAAAGTAGCCCTTCTCAATGGCTTTAATAGCTCCTCCCATTGAATCTATCTTATCCAGGTATTCCCGTGCCTTTTTCTCCAATTCGTTAGTAAGATGCTCGACAAAGTATGACCCAGCCAGAGGGTCTACCGTCCGTGTTACTCCAGTCTCACTGGCAATTATCTGCTGAGTCCGCAACGCTACCTTAACTGCCTGTTCCGTCGGCGTACAGTAGGCTTCATCCATTGAACATGGGTTGAGTACCTGGCAACCACCCAGGACCGCCGCCAGAGATTGTATGGCAACGCGCACGACATTGTTCATCGGCTGCTGGGCAGTAAGGCTGCTGCCCGCGGTCATCACACTCAAGAAGTAGTTCAGCAAGTCCGGGTCGGATACGGAGTAACGTTTCTCAAAGGTCCGTGCCCATAGACGGCGCATAGCCCTTAACTTGGCAACCTCTTCAAAAAAGTCAATGCCACTGGTGAGGAACACGGCTAATCGGCTGAGGTAATCTTCTGCTTTTAGCCCCTTAGCAATGCAACTATCGGTATAAGCAATAGCGTTGGCAATTGTAAAGGCAATCTCCTGTACCGCGTCGGCGCCCGCCTCCCGCATGTGATAGCCGGAAACACTCATCGGAATCCAATGGGGATAGTTTTGAGCACAATAGACAATGACATCGGTAGTGATACCCACCGAGGGTTCGGGGGGGAAGATGAAAGTGCCCCGGGCGACGTACTCCTTCAAAATATCGTTTTGAAGCCTGAGCACGAAGTTCTGCGGAGATGTCCCCTGTTTTTCCGCTAGAGCAATGACCAGGGCTATGAAAACAGGACCGTTAGCGTTGGCAGTAATGGCTATCTGACGGGGTCTATCAAGGGGAATACCACTGAAGAGGATTTCCATATCTTCCAGAGAATTTAAGGGAACTCCCACTTTCCCCACTTCACCCTCTGCCAGAGGATGGTCTGAATCATAGCCTAACTGCGTGGGAACATCCAGTGCAACGCTAAGGCTGGTCCCTCCGTGGTCCAGCAAAAAATGGTATCTTTTGTTGGATTCTTCAGCATCCCCGTAAGCCGCATATTGACCAAATAGCCATGGCTTCTGCCGGTAACCTAAGGGGTCCTTTCCCCTCGCAAAAGGAAACTTGCCCGGAAAACCGAGGTCGCGCGCATAGTCGAATCCTATATCTTCCAGGTCCAGAGGAGTGTATAGAGATTTTACCTCGATACCAGAATCGGTTATAAGCCTTCCTTTACTATCCTTTTCGTAGTCCGGAGACTTCCGTACCACTTCCTCCTCCCACTCTTCTTTAAGCGCTCTAAAACGTATTACCATCATGCTCCTTACCGGATGCAATATCTGAAAAGGTAATTGGTCACACTCGCCAGATGGTGCGATACAATATACCTTTGTTTTTACACCGGTATTATTAACATAGTAGGTTTAAAGGTTAGAGCGCCAGTAGCTCATCTTGCTAGGTCCACGCAAGTACTCAGGCATATAACGCTCTCGACCCAGGTCAGGATTCTGTGTACATCTGGAAGGGAGCCCCTGTAGAAGCCGCACCAGACACCAGAGGTCTCTCTTGCACTTTGCTATATCCTTTATCCTGCCCTCGCTGACCTTATTCGCCCATTCGGCATCGGCGAGAAGCGGGCGACCCAGTATTACCATGTCACACATACCTTCGCTTACTGCCTTGTTAACAGTATCCGGGTCATGAAGGCTGTAAGCAAGGCAAGGTATATTGACCGCCGCTTTAATCGCCTTTATGTCATCAAGCCCCATTCCATCTTCATCAGGGAAGAAATATAGCATTGTCTCCTCGGTGCCGCACGACTGGTGATAGAAGTCCAGACCGTCTTTCTCAAGCGCTTTAACTATTTTTTGCACGTCCTGGTTGGTTAAGCCTCCGGGCATATGCTCATCGGAACTGATTCTTACCCCGACTGTCGGTTTGTCTCCCACTAATTTTCTGGTGGCTTGCAAAACCTCGCGCAAGAATCTCATCCTGTTTTCCAGGCTTCCGCCGTACTGGTCGGTCCGCTTGTTGAAGCGAGGAGATAAGAAACTGTGCCCAAGATAACCATGAGCGAAGTGGATTTCAATACCATCAGCGCCGGCTACAAATGCCATTTTGGCTGACTTGGCGAACTGCTCAGTTTCGGTATGTATTTCCTCAACTGTCATTTCACGCGGCGTTTCACCTTTCCAGCCATAGTAAATTATCCCCTTTTCAATCATCGGCAATAATGCTTTGGGCTGGCAATCCTTCTGTACTTGAAAAGGTACAGGGGAAGCCGCTCTGGGTTGTAGCCCTGCTTTCTTTGACGTGGCTTGCGGACCGGGACCGATATTCATCTGGACAAAAAGCTTGGCGCCGAAATAATGCACCGTCTCAACCAGCTCTGTCAACCCTTTCTGATGCGCCGCCTTCCACAGGTGAAGATTATCGTAAAACGAACGCCTGGTGTCCTCCTCGCTCGTCCTCATCGCCTCGGTGAAAATCAGACCGGTCCCGCCCTTTGCCCTGGCGGCATAGTAAGCCAGCTGCTGCTCGCTGACATACCCCTCCCTGGTGTAATTCAGGTTCATCGGGGCTAAACCTATTCTATTCTTTACCTCAACCCGCCCTATCTTGATGGGTTGAAATAGACTTTCATACTTTTTCACGCCTTTTCTCCTTCAATAAGAATTAACTTAATTTTGCGCAAGGTTCTACTTTTTAATGGCTTCATATCCTGGGACCCTCCTTCTCGGTTCAATTTGCAGTAATCTGGCTAAGTTTAGCCCAAAGATTTTGCGCCTATCCTCGTCAGTAATCGGTGCAAAAC
>JAUYDO010000171.1 GCA_030691835.1 Dehalococcoidia bacterium
GGTTGTTCCTTCGGCCTCTTTTTCAATACGTAAAATGAACCGAAAACGCTGGCAAGCACGACCAGCGCCAGGGCAATCCACCTGACCGTCGACCACGGATTACTGGAAGCAGGTAAATTTGAAAGCTGTGCGGTAATTACCTCGCCCGGAGCGATGTTTTTTGTAGTGTAGTCGTTTAACCGGTTGCCCTCTATCTGGATGGGTTGTCCCGGTGCGAGCTTGTCACTGCTCACCTGGATGACACCGCTCTGTACCAGCAGGTTATAGCTCGCTACGGGATAAATCATCTTTTGAGCCAAGTTGTATGTGCCTGAACTCGGGTTTATCTTATAACTGAATAACATCTCTCTGGGACCGGGTAAAATAGCCATTGAGTCAGCGACACCTCCGTCACTGAGTACGGCACAGCACTGCATGAAATCAAGGCCATATTCTAACCCGGTAGCTTCCTTGGGCACAGTGAACCGTAACGTCCTCGTATCCTGTCCGTCACCCGTACCTATATAGGTGCGGTCTGACTCGTTTATGAACTGGTAATACTCTTTTACCTGGATGCCGCCTTCTACGGCAGATATAATGGTGTGAGCATTGGTTACCTTTATCGCCGCGTCACTGGTAGTCGAATCATATACTGCAAGCTCTGCTGCTTTGGTTGTCTCTGTAGCACCGAAGGTCAAACGGTCACCATTGTAATCTGCACCCTGGTACTTAAGCGTTATTTGATAGCCATAGCTCTTTGTAGTGATAAGATTCTTAAAAGTAAACTTACCATCGGCATCAGTTTTTGTGTTGGATGAACCGGTCTCGGCGTCGTTCAGGTAGATTTTGAGAGTGATAGGGACGTTCGCCACGCTTCCCCCGCCGGCGGTCTTATTTACTATGGAGCCCTCGATTACTCCATTTCCGCTCTCAGCCCCAAAGACCGGCAACGATATGCCCAGACTCAGCAATACCACGGCTACGAATAAAATGAACCGCTTCACCAATCCAGCCCTCCTTCAGATCAATTTAGCCCCGCATCTCGAGCAGAAAACATCGTCTTCTCGTACTTTGACTCCGCACTTTCTGCAGTAGCGGGGTTTTTCACGTAACTCCTGGACTTGCTCTTCGATTTGGTCATCCAGTTGTTTATTAACGGCTTTTTCCCCGCGCAATCGGTCGACCTCTTCTTCTATTTCATCTGAAACTTTCGAACCCTTACCGACATTATTATGGCGCAACTTGTTGACCTGCTCTTCTATTTCATCCCCGATTTTCTGGCCGTCTTGTGCACTATCCATGTCTTTCAGAATATTAATTGCCTTCCTCTTGTACCTTGATTCCAGCTCCTTATAGTCCTTCTCCGTGAGTATTCCTGACTTGTAATCGAACTCCAGCTCCTTCAGCATGGAATAGGAAGTGTCTCGCTTTGACAGGAGCTCGACTAACTGTCCGTCCTCCTGATATTCTGCATGCCGCAGCCTCTTACGGTAGAATGGATAGGCGATAAAGGCGAATGTCAGCAGCGCTAAAAAAAACAAAAACCATGTCATCTGAAGCCCCTCGACTCAAAATCTTTCAGCTCTTTCTCAAGTCTTATTTCGTATTCCTCATCATGCTCTGTTGAATCAGCGTCTGAAGTGGTCATCTCAACTGCCCTGCCCCGCCGTACCCACTTCTTAATGACGATGTAGATTATCGCAGCTCCTGCCAGTATAGCGGCGAAGGGCGTAATCCAGACTGTCAGGTTAAACCCTTTCTTTGGAGGCGAAGCCAGCACCTTCTCCCCGTACCGCCCGACAAAAAATGAAACTATCTCAGCCTCAGTTTTGCCCTGTTCCACTCTCTGTCTTACAAGGTTGGTCATCTCATCGCGTATACTGCACTCGGCGTGAGTACAATTGTCCAGCACCGCGGTGCAGCCGCACTGGCAGATGAACTGCTTGGTCATTTCACTGACCGTCAGGGCGTACACCTGCAAAGGAACCAGCGACAAAACGAATAGTACCAGGACAGATGGTAATAGCCTGTTCAGCCGCATAACCTTAAACATCCTCCCCATCCCTGGCAGTCCTTTCCTGCCTGCGACGGCGCTCCGGCCAGAATGCAACCAGAGCGCCTACAACTAGTACAACTCCTCCAATCCACAGCCAGCTCACCAGCGGGTTAATCAGCACTTTGAACGCCGTGGTGCCATCCTGGTCCCAACCCACCAGAATCACGTACAGGTCTTCGATGAGGGTGCTTTTGATAGCCACCTCGGTTACCGGATTTTGATGGTTTCGATGGAAGTATTTTTCAGCCACAAGCCTGCCAAGTCGTTCTCCGCTGTTGCTTACGGAAAGCGTAGCCGAAACGGTCGTCTTACTCTGGGTCTCGAAATTATCCATCTTTTCGTAAGTAAGCACATACCTGCCGATGCTCATGGACTCACCGGGTTTAATGGAGGCTTCTGCTTCAATGTTGAATACGGAAGAACCGATGACTCCCATGGCAAACAGGAGCACACCTATATGTACCATGTAGCCGCCATAGCGAGGCCGGTTAGCCAGAATCAGACCTGCAAAAGCACTCAGGTAGTTCTGGGGTCGCATTCGCCGGCGGGCGATAGTCCCGCGTATCCCCTCTGAAAGTATGGTAAAGAGAACAAAAGCACAGACCACGAAACCCACAATCGCCGCCACGTTGTTTATCCCCAGCACAACAAGGATAATTGCCAGAATTACAGCGGCAACGGTGGGCCATAGAAAATTACGGACTAAGTTCTTAACCGACGCCCGTTTCCAGCCGATAAGCGTGCAAATCCCGGATAGCAGGATAATAGCCAGGAAGATAGGCCCATTCACCTGGTTAAAGAATGGTGGACCGACGCTCGTTTTTACGCCACGCACTGCCTCAGATATTATGGGAAAGAACGTTCCCAGCAATATAGAAAAGGCGGCACCGACCAAGAGCAGGTTATTTAGCAAGAAGGTGCTCTCCCTCGAGACCATGGACTCCATCTCCGCCTCGCTGTGTAACTCATCACTGCGGTAGTAAAGCAGAGCTACTGAGCCGAAGAGGCTGATGCCGATAAAAGCCAGGAATGCAACCCCAAGCGCAGGCGATTCAGCGAAGGTGTGGACGGAAGCCAGCACGCTACTGCGAACGAGAAAGGTGCCCAGAATTGCCAGATTGAAGGTAATGATAATCAATACCATATTCCAGATTTTGAGGATTCCGCGCCGCCTCTGCATCATGATTGAATGCAGGAAAGCGGTACCGACAAGCCAGGGCAGGAAGCTGGCGTTCTCCACCGGGTCCCATGCCCAGTAACCTCCCCAGCCCAGCTCGACATATGCCCACCATGCGCCGAAGAGATTACCCACGGCGAGGAGGAGCCAGGCAATAAGCGTCCACCTTCTTATTACCACCAGCCACTCGTCACCGAGCCGCCGGGTCAGCAAGGCAGACATAGCAAAGGCAAAGGGGATAGTGAATCCCACATAGCCAGCCAGGAGCAACGGGGGATGAAAGAACATTCCCTCATTTTCGAGTAACGGGTTCAACCCCTGGCCATCAGGCGGTACAAAAGACAGCCTCTGGAACGGGTTCGCAATAAATAGCGAGATGATGAGAAAGAATGCCAGGGTGCACATGACAACTCCCGCGCTGTAAGGCACGAGCTCTCTGCCGATATCCCGCTTCTGAAGCACCATTATTACTGCCAGTATTGAGAGGAGCCAACCCCAGAATAGCAAGGAACCATCGTTACCCGCCCAGAAGGCGCTGAGGCGGTAAACCAGAGAAAGGTCACGGCTGGTATACGAAGCAACGTACTCATTCTGGAAATCATTGGTAATCAGTGAATAGTACAATGCGCCGGCGGCAAGTGAAATTAAGACGCAGCTGGCTATAAGGCTGTTCCGTGCACTCTCCAGCAGAACTCCATTTCCCTTTTCCCCTCCGTAGAAATAAGTGAAAGCCGAGTAAACGGAGACAACCAGCGCCAAAAACAGGGGAATATACCCGACATCTTGCATAGCACTTCCTTATCTCTAATTTATACGGAAGCAGAATTACCCGGCGGGTTGATATCTGGAGGGACATTTAGGCATCAGGCTATGCGCTTGAAAAATACCATCCGCACCGAGGTGCCCTTCGGCGACAAGGTCCTCCCCAACCTTGAAGCTATCCGGGACAACCCCTTTGTAGAAGATGGATACATTCTCCCCACCACCATTGACATCAGTGATACGGAACGTAAGCTCCGTCCCCTGAGCCCTTTGTTGTACTGAGCCGGGGACAACCTGACCATTTACCCGCACTGTTTCGTTGTAAATTGAGCTTCCTTTTACCAGAAGCTCCCTGACCTCAAAATAGTAGGTTGCGCCGCTCATGAAACCGCGGAATAGCAGGAAACCCAGTGCCATCAAAATAACAACGCCACCTATAACGAACTTCTTTCTACGCCACATCAACCCCACCCCCCAACAAGACGTAGCATGGCAGATGTAAATTCCCTGGTAATCACGCATCTTGTGAGAGACAGACCGGTGAAGCGATTCATAGCCAAATTAGTTCAGCCTCCACGAGAGGATTCTCTCAGGTACTCCGGCAACGCCCCGGATAACAAGCTCAAAGGTTTTCGCCGTTCCCTGTGCCAGGGTGCCGTTAAACTCGAATCCCAGGGTGCCCTCTCGATGATGCCCGCCAGGTGGTGACTCCCAGACAGTTGCGCGGTACTCTTTTCCTTCACTGTCACGCAGGAGTGCCTGCTTTTTAAAGTCATACACATCAAGATTGACCGAGTGAGTATCCATGGACACATCGAAAATCAGTGCATTGTCCCTGAGTCCCAGCCACTTGACGTCTATAGTGACACTTCCACCCTCGCTCGATTGGACAAGTCCGTTAGTCGGTTTGGCCGTGGAAGATGTTATCGGTGCCGCGATAAGTACTCCTGAGTCGCCCTGCACAAAACCTCTGGAACAGCCGCTAATCAGAAAAACGGCGCTGATTAAGACACAAACTAACGCTGCGGATATTCGATTCATCCCCAGATTACACTCCTATCGGTTTCTTATGCTTAAGCTAGATTGTAACAGGTAAACATTAAAATTAGATTAGAGTAAGCTTTAAGTCAGATTAGAAATAGTATCTCATGAATGGGCGGTTTAAGCGTCCTGTCTCACACGCCGCCATTCCCCGCATACTAATTCCTAGAAAACCTTAACCGCAAGCTCCAGGACATCGGAATCGCTGGAGTTCTCTATAATTAACCAGATTACCTTTTCCTGTGAGTTTTTTGGGATATAGAAATAATGATTACCGCCCGGTCCATCTACCTTGAGGATTTCCTCCCCGCCAACGGACATTCTCTGAAGATTGCGGAATCCCGAGCCGCCCCTGACTATACCGCTCGTCATCCTCTGCATCAAATCAGCCGCCGCACTACTGTTTTCAGCCTTACCAATCCACACGGTAACTTTGGCATTCTCATTATGGTACGGGTCCTTGTGTGCATATTGCAGAATATTAGCTTCTTTGAGCACTATGTCCGTGCCGTGAAGCCGGCTTACTTGAGCCAGTGCATCCTTGCCCTGGACGTTGCTGACCAGCTCCAGTCTGCCCAGTTTTACGGGGACATCGCTCTGTTTCTGCGGGGACAGCACATTCTGTCCGAAACTGAAGTAGACAAATGACAGGAATGCTATGACCAGAATAAGCTGAAACAAAAACGGAAAGTGGCGTTTCTTTTTCATCGATGAAGCGCTGGGACCTGTCAGCTTTATACTCGTTTCCTCCATTTACACACCCTTTTCGCCACTGTTAACGTTAATTAGCCACAAATCACCCATCTGCAAAAAGTATCCAAGTATATATTCAATTTCTAAAGATACTACAGTATGTTTAGAATAACGTTAAAAATACCTTAGAAAAGGTTAAGATTTCTATGTCATCTTCCTTTAACTGGAGTCTTCTAAGTGTCGTGTTCAATAATATTTTCGTTCCGTTTATAAACTTCACGCCCACAAAACTCTAATCAAACGCTAAGAATCCTTTAATGCTACTTTAAGCCGGGGATCACAATAATGAACATAGACTAATTATATTTCTTCTTAGCTGGATGGTGAGATGAAGAATAACGGTGGAGACGTTACTACCTGCAAGGCGGTACCGGGGCTTATTATGGCGGGCACCTTCTTTGTGTCGCTGGCGATGCTTTCCCTGGAAGTGGCGATGTCGCGTGTCCTCTCCGTTCTCCTCTCATACCACTATGTCTTCATTGTTATTTCCCTGGCGCTACTGGGGCTGGGCACCGGGGCTATCGTCATCAACGTTTTCCGGCGAAGATTAGCTCACAATATATTGAGCTCACTTACTCTGTATGCCACTCTCCTGGCAATATCCGTTCCGCTTTCGATGCTAATGATACTATGGATTTCCTATACTGGAAGCGGGTTACTGTGGTACTTTTTACTGGCTTTCGTACCCTTCTTCTTTGCAGGCATATTGCTCGCTGAACTGTTTCGCGCCTTTCCGGGGCTCAGTTCCAGGCTTTACGGCATGGACCTGCTCGGAGCCGCCCTGGGCTCCGCAGTAGCTGTCATAACCCTCAACCTGGTCGGTGGTATCAGGGCAATAGTTGCGGTGGGATTTATCGCTTCAATCGCGACTTTGTTCTTTGCCATCGGCATTGTCGGAAAGAGCGTGAAACGTATTACGGTAGCCGGCATCTGCTCAGTTTGCATATTAATTCTTCTGGGGGTTACATGGCTCGGCACCTCTGCGGCTAACATGTTCATAGGCGTGGACGAAGACAAAGAGATAAACAGGGCTCTAAAGGGTGACGGGCAGATTATAGAAACCAGATGGAGCGCCTTCGGACGCACCGACCTGCTGTCTTTCCCTGAGGGATTTGGGCAGATGGCACTTTTTGTGGACGGCACCGCCGGAACGCCTATGTTCAAGTTCAACGGCGACATTACCCGTCCCGAAACCGAAATTGAAAAACTGAAGACAGAGTTCCCGGGCTATCTGGCTCTTTCCAGCCTCCCGGACAACGAGCGAAATAATGCTCTCATCATAGGACCGGGAGGAGGCAGAGATGTTCTGCTGGCACTTATGGCTGGAGTTGGCAACATAACCGCAGTCGAAGTCAACCCGGATTTGGTTGACCTCGTGCGCCAGTACCGCAAGTACAACGGCGGAATCTATACCGACCTCAAGAACGTATCGGTAATAGTGGACGAGGGCAGAAATTTTCTGAAGCGGCAGACCCAGAAATACGATATCATCATGCTGAGCTTGCCTATAACCAACACCAGCCGCAGTCGCGAAGGCTATTCGCTCACCGAGAATTTTCTGTTCACCACAGAGTCTGTCAAAGACTATCTGGCACATCTGACTGATGAGGGTAAGCTGGTAGTCGTGGCTCATAATCCGGCTGAGATTGTGCGCCTCTGGTCTCTTTCACTGGCGACACTGAGTCAGCAGGGTATAAACAGTGAGCGGGCAATGGAGCGCGTCAGCGTGATTGGTTCTCATCACTTCCCTGTTTTCGTCTTAAAGAAGAGACCCTTTGAAACCGCAAGCGCGTTGACCCTGCACCGCTCGCTACACGAGCTGGGCTATGACCCCATGCTATCCTATCTGCCCAGCATCAAGCTGGCTCCGCACGATGAAGCGCGCTTTGAACAGTGCAACATGTTCAATCCACTGTTTGTAGCCACCAGCCTGGGAGGCGTTGACTTCAATAAATTAACCGAATCTCTTCGGGGCAGCGGTATCGACATCAGCCCGGTCAGCGACGATAGCCCGTTCTTCTATAAATTCGAAGATGGCATTCCCGGTCCAATCAGCTTCGTCTTCTGGCTGTCATCGATAGCACTGATTATAGTCTGCTCTGTCTTTTTCGCTCGTAAGAGTAAACGGTCGCTCCATGATAATAGCTCTTCAGGGCGTAATTTGCTCAGTTTGGTAATCCTGTTTGCGATGCTGGGCATCGGATTTATGCTGGTCGAGATTTCGGTTTTCCAGCGCTTTGTTCTTTTCCTGGGACAACCGACTCTATCCCTGGCTGTCCTGTTGTCCTCACTGCTGGTAGGTGCGGGACTGGGCAGTATGTACAGCGGTCGCTTCACTTCAAGGTTAGCTCACGTGCTTGCATCCGCCTCGCTTGCCGTGGTCATCCTGCTG
>JAUYDO010000120.1 GCA_030691835.1 Dehalococcoidia bacterium
AGGCTGCTTTCTGCTTTTGCCGTCTCCTCGGCAAGAGCCTTCTTAAGCGCCTCAACATCTGCTACTTTAGATTCTACCTGAGAAACAGGTTGCTGACCTTCTGTCTCCTGTGGATTGGGTGATACCATTGACTACTCCTTAGTTAGAATTGGAATGCTTAAATGTATCCTGAGTTCTTACTCCATAAAGTTCACCAACCAACACAGTGAGCACAGAGGAGAGGTAGCTCACCGCCGACATGATGTGAGCATACGGCATGCGGGTGGGTCCTATGACACCTATGACACCCACCGCCTCGTTGGGGAGCCCGTACCTGCTGACCACCACGCCGCAATCGCGTATGGCTTCCGCCTCGTTCTCGTTGCCGATTGCCACCTGCACCTCCCGGACGTTGACCCCGTGTGGCAGAACAGTCAGAAGCATACTCTTGTTCCGCAGAAGTTCCAGCAGATGCGTCTGCCTCCCGCTCCTGGAGAACTCCGGCTGGCTGACCATGAAATGCAGTCCCTCGAGATAACACTGGCTGTGCTCCTGCACATCCTCCGCCTGCATCATCTCAGCCACACAGTCGGTCAACTGGCGTTCCGCCGGTGATAGCTCGTTTTCCTCTTTTTGAATCTGACGGCTGGTCAGACCGTGATACTGCGCATTCAGCCTGTCGGCGATGGTGGTTAGCTCATCCTGTGGCGCCGGTGCGCTAAGCGTAATCAATTGCTGTTTGACCCGCGCGCCGCGGAGCACCAGCACAAGCAAAACCAGCCTGTCCTGTAAAATCAGCAATTCAAGGTGCCGGAACTGGCAGTCCGCCGGCTTGGGTATGCTCACCAGGGCTACGTTACGGGACAACTGGGAGGTGACCGCCGCCGCCAGGCTCAGCCACTCTTCGAGTTTACCCTCAACCTGGTGAAAGAGGTGGCTTATCAGGCGTTGCTCGGACACGGGTAATGTGAGCTCACGCAGAGAGGTCACGTAATAACGGTAGCCCTTGTCTGTCGGCATACTACCAGCTGAGGTATGGGGATGTATGATAAAGCCTTCGCGCTCCAGTGCGGCTATGTCATTGCGCACTGTAGCCGAACAGACCCTCAGCGCTCCCGCCTGCACCAGGCTATGGGATGAAACGGGAACGCCCCGCTCTATATATCTTTCTATAATAGACCTGAGAATTATCTCCGCTCTAGGGGATAACATGGTCTGACCTCCCATTAGCAGTCTAAGGGTGAGACTGCTAATTTAATTCTAAATTATCATTTTTAGTCATCACTTGTCAAGTAACTTATAAGAGCTTTGTGAACCCTACCCGCTATTTTAGTCGTTTCGCGGAAGGCTTTATCTTGACTCCAAAAGAATGAGCGGTTAGACTGATTACGCTGGTGGATTATGAAAATCATCGGGCTTACCGGCGGAATAGGCAGTGGCAAGAGCACCGTATCCGGCGTACTCGCGGAGCTGGGGGTGGTGGTCATAGACGCGGACAAGATAGGCCACCAGGTCTTTAAAGCAGGCACCGGGGCGTGGCGGCAGGTCGTCGCCGAGTTCGGGCGCGGCATCCTCTCTCCGTCAGATGATATCGACCGCAGGAAACTGGGTGAAATAGTCTTTCACAACCCTGAAGCCATGGAGAAACTCAACCGCATCATGCACCCGAGAATTCTGGAGGTGATTAAGGCACAGCTTGAGGAGTACCGATGTAAGGGAGCCAAAGTCGTTGTAATTGAGGCGACCCTGCTGATTGAAGCCGGCTGGACATCGCTCGTGGACGAGGTCTGGGTCACCGTGGCTCCCAGGGGCACGGTGCTGGAGCGGCTAAAAGAGCGCGGGTTATCCGAGGCGGAGGTCCTGGCACGAATAATGAGCCAGATGTCTGCCGAGGAGCGCGTAAAGCGCGCACATGTTACAATCTATAATGAAGTGCCCATAAACGAGCTAAAGGCCAAAGTGAAACAGCTCTGGCACGAGCGCATAAAGGATTGACACGAGCCAGCTAATATCATATTATTACCGGAAAAATAAATAAGGCGGGTGAAATATGTTTGAAAAGATGCTTTTACCTCTGGATGGCTCTGAATTGGCGGAGACTGCCATACCCTTTGCCGAGATGCTGGCGGGCAAACTGGGCTCGGAGATGGTCTTCCTTCACGTGTGTGTGCCGGAGCACGAGCCGTACCGCCACATGCACCAGATCTACCTCAGTCATATAGCCGATACCGTCAAGAACAAAATAAAGTCGCAATGGGGCAAAGAAGCCACCATTCATACGGAGTCCTTGATGGGTAAACCGGCAGATATAATACACGACTACGTGCCGAAGAACGGCATCACCATGCTGGTCATGACGTCCTGCGGCGCATCCGGCATAAAGGCGCTGCTGGGCAGTGTGGTCGACCGCGTAATCCGGTCGGTGAACGTGCCCACACTGCTGGTCAGGGTAAAAGAGGGGCGTGCACCGCAAATCAAGCCAGCGGAGGTAAAGAAGATAATACTGCCCCTGGACGGCTCCGAAGCCAGCAATAGCGCGATACCCTACGCCATCGAGCTAGCCCGGAAACTCAGTGCCGCGGTTATCCTCTTCCAGATGGCGGAGACAGTGTATGCTCACGGCATGGACGGGCTTTCCGCCGGGGTAGGTGTCAACTGGGACCAGATAGACATCGCCACCGAAAAATACGTCCATGCCTATCTGGAAAAAGTGGAGGAGCAGTTCAAGCAGAAGGGCATATCCACGAGTCACGTGGTGAAGCTCGGAGTTGACCCGGCAAACGAGATACTGGAGCTCGAGAGGAAGACGGAAGACGGTCTGGTGGCGATGGCAACCCGCGGCAGGTCACCGGTAGCGCGCTGGGCTTTCGGCAGTGTCGCCGAGAAGGTCCTGCGCGAAGGCAGTCTACCTCTCCTGGTAGTCAAACGGGGGTAGGCAGACGATTTCCAAATTCCAAACGAATCTCAGTCCGCCCAGGCGGATGAAGGGGGATTCTGGTGCTTTACTTTGAGTTTCGGAGGAACTCCGGTGGCGCAAACTACACAATCAAGCGGACAAAGGTGTATAATGATGTAAATGCGCTCATTGAGCCTGTAAGCTTTTGGATTCAGGATTGAGACTATGACCGGACTTTCCGATTC
>JAUYDO010000137.1 GCA_030691835.1 Dehalococcoidia bacterium
ATGGGGCAAGTCACCGAAGCGGACGCGGCGGTTGGTGTCCGTTTCCTGCCCGCCTCTACCAGGCCGGAAGATGTCAAAAAAGCACAAGCGATATTCCCCGGCGGAAATTTTGAGATATGGGAGCCCGGCCCTGCAGGCATCAAGGAGAAGACACCCCTCTGGACTTATCCCATTAACATTGTGACATCAACGTCCCTGCCGGATTCGGTAGCTGAAGTCCTGCTGGAGGCGTGGTGGAACAACCTGGCAGAGATACAGAAACTGCATTCTGCTTTTGCAAGAATGCAGAAACCAGAGATGTTTGTCCTCGAGCAAATCAGCATCCCGTACCATGAAGGAGCCGTCAAATTCTTCAAGAAGAAGGGAGCATGGAGTCCCAAGATGGACACCATACAGCAACGTCTTCTGAAGGGCGAATATCCCTTCCTTGACTAAAACGGCTTTTTGATGCGGTGCCTCCCTGTTCCAGAACAGGGAGGCACCGCATGCACGTGGAGGCAATATGGTCAGCGAGCTCGAGGGACCGCGCTTTCGCAACCCCGCAGTCCTCGGTCAACCCTGGCGCTGGATAACCAGAATATTCATGGTAGGTCTGGCACCCGTGGGCGCTTTCTTTATCATGGACGCGCCTTCTTATCTCGGGTGGTCTTTCTTCATAGAGCAGTACTACGGCATAATGCTGGCTATGGTGCTACCCTGCGTTTTCCTGCTCGTCCCCCCGAAAAAAAGTCTGGCTAGAGTCCTGCCATGGTTTGACATTGTGCTGGCTATTGCCGGTTTTGCTGTAGGCCTATATGTCGCCCTATTTTATCCTGAAATGGTCCGCTGGCTGGGTATCATTACCCCGGATAGAGTCATCATGGGCACCCTCGCCATCGTGCTTATTTTTGAGGCGGTGCGGCGCTTCACCGGCTGGGTATTGGTGTCTCTTGCCGGTGTATTCATTCTATACGCACGTTTTACATGGATTATCCCCGGTGCGTTTGGAGGTGATGGCATTCCCTGGGGCCGCCTGGCTAACTCACTGTTCCTGGACAAGAATGCCCTGCTCGGCACTCCCATGGAGGTGACCGCCATTACTGTCCTTCCCTTCATACTATTCGGCGCCATGCTTTTCTGCGTCGGCGGCGGCGCATTCCTTACCGACTTCGCCATGTCCATATTGGGGCGGTACCGCGGCGGACCTGCCAAGATGGCGGTGCTCGCTTCCAGCCTTTTCGGCACAATATCAGGAAGCGCCGTTGCCAATGTCACCAGCACCGGCGTCTTCACCATTCCATTGATGAAGAGGACCGGCTACAAGGCTCATGTAGCCGGTGCGATTGAAGCAACAGCCTCGACCGGCGGACAAATTATGCCTCCCGTTATGGGCGCCGCGGCTTTCCTTATCCCGGAGTATACCGGTATCCCCTACAGCTCAGTAGCGCTTGCCGCCTTTATTCCGGCGCTCCTCTACTACATCGGCATCTTTGTCCAGGTAGACCTTGAGGCAGGGAAAATGGGACTGAAGGGTCTGCCCGCGAGCCAGCTACCGTCCCTGCGGGGCGTGCTTAAGCAGAGCTATCTATTTGTCGTCCCACTGGCGGTCCTGGTGTACGCGCTGTTTATTATGTCACTGTCACCCGGCAAAGCGGCATTCCTGGGCGTAGTTTCAATAATTATTTTAGGTCTGCTCCGGCGTGAAACGCGTCAGCACCCGGCATGGATGCTTAAAGCGCTGGCAGACACGGGACGGGGCTTGCTTGAATTGACAGTAGTCGTCGCCATGGCCGGTTTTATCATCGGCGTTATCACCTTCACCGGCGTAGGTTTCTTATTCCCGCTATTCCTGGGTCACCTGGCTATGGGCAATGTCTACCTGCTCCTGATTATCGCCGCGATAGCCGCGTTGATTCTGGGCATGGGCATGCCAACTGTGGCTGTCTACGTACTGGTGGCGGTACTGCTGGCTCCGTCTCTGGTTGAGCTCGGTATCAAGCCACTGGCCGCTCATCTTTTCATCTTCTACTGGGGTATGCTCTCCATGATTACGCCGCCGGTGTGCTTTGCCTCGTTTGCCGCGGCGGCACTGGCTAACGCCGACTCCATGCGCACGGGCTACAGCGCCATGCGTATCGGCATTCTGGCTTATCCCGTGCCGTTCATGTTCGCGCTGGGTCCAGCACTGTTGTTGATGGGCTCTCCGGTAGAGGTCATTGTAGCCATCATTACCGCCATACTGGGTGCTTTCCTTATCGGCGCTGCCGCCATCGGCTTCATCTTCAGACCTCTGAGTCCGGTAATGAGAGTGGTTATGGGTCTGGCGGGTGTCGCTCTTCTGATGCCGGTGCAACAGGGTCAGCTTCACACCATCGCCCTCTTCAGCAACATAATAGGCGGTGTAGTAGCCGCGTTCCTGGTCTGGTGGGAGTGGCGCATGAGAGAGCGCCCCCGGACCGCCGCACTGAAGGCTGCGCTTGTCGCCGAACCGGATAAGGATAAGTAATCCCCGGCGTAGCTGAAGTAGCTTGTCTCCACAAACCCGGTAGAAAGGTACATGAGGAATGATGGATTTTGTCAATGTCATGGTCGTTTCGAAGATTAGCGAAGAAAGTAAACGCCAGATTGAAGCAGTCAGCCCCAGGATAAAACTCCGGGACACCTCACACCTGTGGAACGCCGTCAGAATTCGCGACTCGTCACAGAAGGATGATTTTTCCAGCCCGGAGTTCGATGAAATCCTCTCCCAGGCAGAGGTCATCTACGGATTCAAACCGCCGAAAAATGTCGTCGCCCGCGCACCGAAACTCAAGTGGATTCAGTGCATGTTAGCCGGGGTGGAGTTCTTCCTGGACGAACAGCTTGTGCGTAGCCGTGTGACAGTGACCAACATGAGCGGCATACATGCGACGGCGGTGGGAGAGGTTGTCCTTGAGATGATGCTCATGCTGGCAAAGCACGCCACCGTGTTTTGCCAGCAGAAACGGCAGAGATTATGGCAGCGCTTCATCCCGGAGGTCCTGCGGGATAAAACAGTGGGTATCATGGGACTGGGAAGCATCGGCAAAGAGGTGGCACGGCTGTCCAAAGCCTTCGGCATGAGGGTGCTCGCCACGCGCAGGTCCGCCAGACGCGGACAACGAGCCAGGAATGTCGATAGGCTACTACCGAGGGCAGACCTGCCCGAACTGCTCTCCGAGAGCGACTTCGTGGTGGTCACCCTGCCGCTGACGCAGGAAACCAATAAGATGCTGAGCGCTCAAGAGTTCAGGATGATGAAGCCGACTGCCCATTTTATCAACGTGGGCAGGGGCGAGACGGTGGACGAAGATGCTCTGATACGTGCCCTGGAGGAGCGCCGGTTCGCTGGCGCGGGGCTGGACGCCTTTGCCACTGAACCACTGCCTGAAAGCAGCAAGCTCTGGGAACTACCCAACGTGTTTATCAGCCCCCACGTCTCCGGCATTCTTAAGGACTACGATAAGGTAATCAACAAGCTGTTCTGCGAGAACCTGAGACGGTACCTCGGCGGCAAAAGACTGCTAAATGTGGTGAACAAGAAGATAGGGTACTAATACAAGAAAATACTGACATACTCTGTCATTCTGAGGAACACACCCGAATCCGCCTGATGCGGAAACCCACCTAGTGTATTGTCTTACAAATGCCTTTACAGTCGCTGTCATTCCGGACTTGATCCGGAATCCATGTTGCCCTCTGGATTCCAGCCTGCGCTGGAATG
>JAUYDO010000141.1 GCA_030691835.1 Dehalococcoidia bacterium
TTCGGGTTTTTTGCGCCCCAGGGCTTGAGACCCCAGCCCATGCCCATCGACGTAAAGGTGGTGCTCATCGGCGACTCCCTTATCTACCAGCTACTTGCCATGTACGATGAGGACTTCTGGGAGATATTCCGGGTCAAGGCGGACTTCGACTGGCAGGTGGACAGGACGAAAGAGAACATGATTGGCTATGCCGCCTTCATTGCCGGTTGTTGCGAAGAGTGCCAGGTACGCCATTTCGACCCCACCGGCGTAGCCCGGGTGATAGACTATGCCTCCCGCGCGGTCTCAGACCAGGAAAAGCTATCCTCAAGGTTCGCCCAGATAAAGGAACTGGTCGAGGAATCGGAGTACTGGGCTGCCCAGGAAAATGTCCAGTATGTTGCGTCCATGCATGTGGATAAGGCGGTTGAGGAACGCCTGTTCCGGCACAACCTGCCAGATGAGCGGCTGAAGGAGATGATAACCCGCGGCTTCATCATGATAGACGTTGACGGCGAGATGGCTGGTCAGGTCAACGGACTCAGCGTTTACAGCCTGGGTGACATAACCTTCGGCAAGCCCTCGCGCATCACCTGCAAGACCTTTCTAGGGCGCGGCGGCGTCATCAATATCGAACGGGAGTCACAGCTAAGCGGCAAGATTCACGACAAAGGCGTTCTGATTCTGAGTGGCTACATGGGGTGGAAGTATGCGCAGGACTATCCCCTCTCTCTGTCCGCCAGCCTCTGCTTCGAGCAGTCCTACGAAGGCGTGGAGGGAGACAGCGCGTCATCCACAGAGCTATATGCTTTGCTGTCCAGCCTCTCCGAGGTGCCCATAGAACAGGGAATCGCCGTTACCGGCTCGGTGAACCAGAAGGGAGAGATACAGCCGATAGGCGGCGTGAATCAGAAGATAGAGGGCTTCTTCCAGGTGTGCAAAGCCAAAGGGCTTACCGGCACCCAGGGCGTGATGATACCTCAGAGGAACCTCAAGAACCTGATGCTGAGACAGGAAGTGGTGGACGCCGTTAAGGAAGGTAAGTTCCACATCTATTCCGTAAGCACCATTGATGAAGGCATAGAAATCCTTACCGGCGTGCCCGCGGGGGAGAGAGGAGAAGACGGCACCTTCCCGGAAGACACTATCGACTATAAGGTGGACAGGAAGCTCCGCGAGATGGCAAACAAGCTGAAACGCTACTATGCTCCGGAGGGTGAAGATGAAGGAGAGAAAAAGAAGAAGTCCTCCAGCTAAACTTTTCCTCCCGGTTTCAGCAAATTCTCTCGCTATACAGACCGTAGTAATTTTTCATCCGCCTAAGGCGGAGCCAAAGGCGGACTGGAATGACAACAGGGTGGTCTTGCTCCTATTTTCGGAAGAATTCATTATTAAGGCTCTCCGTTTCAGCTACAACAAGAGGAAATTGACAATTATAATGGAACCTCTTATTATTTAGAAATCGGCAATGAGTCAGGAAGTCAGGCAAATACCGGCTGAAATCTCTGTAACGAACGAGAAAGCGCAGAACGGGGTAAAGCCCGGCTCTGAGCTTTTTCAGAAGCGGTGGTTCTGTGTCGCCCTGTATCCCTCCGGGAAAACCTTTAAACAGGACGCCGAGTCACCAATCGCCTTCCTCGAGATTCTTAACCGCTCATCGGTTGCATGGGTTGACTTCATAACCAATGACATGGATAAAGACCTTCCTCTTGCCGCCGCTCAGCTTGGCTTCACTGGTACGTTAATCTCATCGTTGTCCGGTGATACCCCCTTGAAGTATCTGGACTTCGATACCGAGCTATGGATGAATTATCCCTGTATCCAGATTCGCGGACTGGACGTGAAAGCTTACCCCCTGATGATGCTTATGAGAAAGAATTTCGTTTTTACCCTGCACACCAGCATGGTGGACAGGAGATTCACCCGGCTACGCCGGTACTCGGACACCATCTTGAAAAAAATACCGCTGGCGGCTGTGCCCGAGGACAAACTCACTATAGTCATGAATCGCATCATAGACACCAACAATGACAGCAACTTCCGGCATCTGAGGGTTATCGAAGAGCTCGGTGACCAGTTGAATCAAGACCTGATGAACACGCAGACGCCTCGCGAAAGGCTGGGACCGGAGATTTACCAGTTGAAGCACGCCCTTATCACGTACATGAACGCGCTCTGGGACAGCGTGGACGTGCTTCATACCCTGCGCTACGGCGATGCCGAGCTTATAACGAACGACGAGAAGTTGATGGATATAATCAGCCTCATGACGGATGAGGTCAAGAGCCAGATAGGACTGGCGGAGCACATGTCCGAGGTCATAGCCTCCGGGCTGGAGGTAATGCAGGCTATATACAACAACCAGCTCCAGATAATAAACAACCGGCTGGCGCTGGTCCTGACCTACCTGACCATCGTGGGTACTGCAATCCTGGTCCCCAACACCCTTGCCACCATGCTGAGCAACCCGGTATTTGACATTGGACCCGAGGACATGTGGTGGTACATAGTCCTGATGGTCGTCTCTACGTTTCTGGCTACCTGCCTGGTCTACCTGTGGGTAAAAAAGCGGGGCTGGCTGAAAAAGACGGACTAGGAACGAGGGTTAGCTGAGTCGAGTCCCTGCTAAGGCAGCTTCTTAACGATTTCTGTCATCTCTTCCGGTATTAATCACCGCGTTCAATTTATTCAGCGCTTCCTTCCAAGACTTTTCAGTCCCTCTTTCACGGCGCCGCACAGCGTGGTGGTGACGCCACTGCTGTGCCAGTGGAAGCCTAGAACACAGCCGAAAGCCTTGAACAAGTAAGGATGGGAAAGACGCTTCAGCATCTCTTCAGGACCGAAATCGGAGACTATGGCGATGGTGATTTCGCGGGCGAGCTTGACCATGCGCTGGAACAGCCACGGCGGCGCTTTACCGTAGTGCAGGGGCAAATGTGCGATGCCTGTACGCATGGGGGAGATGTTGTCAGGCACGCGTCACCTCACTCAGTGGCTACAACCACTGCAGGAGCCCGCACTGCACGAACCGCAGGAGCTTCCGGTGCCGGCTACGGGCGCGGTCGTTCCGCCTTCGCCCTTTGACACGGCGAAGCACCTGGAGATTACCCGTTCCGCCTTGCCCTGGCATTTGGGGCAAGAAGCGCCCTCATTCGCCCTGCTGAACGGGCGCATAAGCTCAAACCTTGATTTACAGGTGTCACAAACGTATTCGTATATCGGCATAATATTAACCTTCTATGTCCAGTTTAAACAATTTTCAAATAATCAGTCAAGGCTATGGAGTTGGAGTTTACCGCGAAACTCCCCTGCAGATACACAATTAGCTGGAACAAAAAAGGTTATTACCCCAATATTTTTGATGGAATAGCTTTGAATAATGAGCTAAATCATGAAAACTCGATTAA
>JAUYDO010000154.1 GCA_030691835.1 Dehalococcoidia bacterium
TGGTAGCTGCTCTTGAGCGCCTCGTCAATGCTGACTATTATCAGGTTCGGCGCATCAAAGGCGCACACCACCTCCAAGTGCCACTGTCGTCTTTTTTCTTTATCTTCCCTGGCAATGCCGAGTAGTCTGTACAGTGCCACGCCGACCTCTACCTGCCGTTCACGGTAAACGCCTGTGAAATTGGTGCGCGGGAAATCCGGATTTATAGGTACGCCGGCATTTACCTGAGCTCGCAAAGCCTGTCTCAAATCATCAAGTACCTTACCGCCGAGGACAGTGAATTCCCACGGCTGGGTGTTCATTCCGGAGGGGGAACGGGTCGCCACCTCCAGGATTTTGGTTATTGTGTCTCTGGGCACCGGAGCAGGCTTATATGCCCGTATGCTCTTTCTCAACTTTATAGCTTCCATGAGTTCCATGTTAAGCCTTCGAAATCTTTCGCACCTGGGGGTTGGCTACCGGGTGATAATGGGGTAGCCTAAAGTCCCTGCTCCTTGTACTGCCGGGCTAAGTTGCCATAGGTCACCGGTCCGTGCTGTGTCCACTCAAGCTGTTTAGCAGTTGCCTGACCGATAATCCGTCCCGGAACGCCGGCGACGAACGACCTGTCCGGGATTTTCGTGGCGCGCATAATCACGCAACCGCCGGCGATGATACAGAAGTCGCCGATTTCGGCGTCGTGGAGCAGGGTGGCGTTCATGCCAATGAGTACGTTGCTGCCTATCTTGCGGCTATTGATGACCGCGCCGTGACCAATGTGCACGTTATCTCCGATTACAGAGTCCCCGGGAGGATTGTAGGGCGAACCCGAATGTACCACGCAGTTGTCCTGTATGGTCGTGTGATTGCCTATTTTTATGCTGGCGAGGTCGCCCCGGATTACCGTTCCGGGCCAGACGCTTGAGTTTTCTCCGATTTCTATGTCACCCACGACATAAGCCGCCTCGCTGACCCACGCCGATTCAGCTATTTTAGGCGTCTTTCCGTTAAAGCTTCTAATCATGTCCTAATCAAAGACCCCGTCTGCCATCAACTGTACGAACTCCTCGTCCGGTATGCCGAGGATTTGCGTACATATATAGTCCGTATGCTCTCCGAGCATGGGGCTGGGGCGGCGGGCTTTGACCGGTGTCTTGGTCAGGCGTCCGAATGGCAACTGCGTGGGGTATTCCTTGTGCATGCCGGGATAGAACATCATCTGTTGAAACCCGTAATGCGCCAGTTGGGGGTCTTTGAAGACTTCTTCCCCGTTCTGCACCACTCCGGCGGATATTCCAGCCGCTACCATCAGTTTCATTACTTCATGGGCAGTACGGCTCATTGTCCACTCCTCTACATGGCGGTCAAGCTCGTACTCATTTCTCTTTCTGTTAAGCAGTGTGGAAAACTTCGGGTCTTCAGTCCACTCCGGGTTGCCTATAACTTTGCAGAAGCTCGCCCACTCCTCATCGGTAGATACAGCGATAGCGCACCACCTGTCCTCACCCTTGCACTGGTAGGCTCCGTGCGGCGCCGCGGAAGGAGAGCGGTTGCCCTGCCTGCGGAATTCCCTGCCATTTACTGCGTAGTCCATAATTGCCGGCGCTAAGCAGTAGATGCTGGTCTCGATGTGAGAGAGGTCAAGGTGCTGTCCCTTGCCGGTGCGCCGCCTGTAGTCCAGGGCGGCAAGGACTGAGGCGAAGTTGAAATGGGGCACGCAGAAGTCGGTGTAATAGCCTATCGCCGAGGGACCCCTGTCGGGCCAGCCGGTAATCTGTGACAGTCCGGTAAGACCCGTTATCTGTATCCCGGTGCTCGGGAATGAGGACAGTGGACTTGTCCTGCCGAAGGTATTACAGCTAAACATGATGAGGTCAGGGTTATCCTTCTTCAGGTCGTCATAGCCCAGCCCCATTTTTTCCAGCGTGCCGGTGGTAAAGCCGTTAGCCACGACGTCAGCCCAGGCGGCAAGCTTCTTTGCGATTTCGATGCCTTTGGGGTGCTTGAGGTTGAGTGTTATACCGTATTTATTAGAGTGCAGGGACGGAGTGGTAGGACTGTGTTCTATTGATACGATTCCATCCACGTAGGGACCCGAAGTGCGCAAATAGTCCAGCCTGGTCTTGCTCTCGATACGCACCACCTCAGCGCCCTGGTCAGCCAGCAACTTGCAGGTCATAGGCGTGACGCCGATGAACGCAATCTCCAGAACTTTCACGCCCTCCAATGCTTGTCTTGACATTTCTCTTGCCTCAAATAATATTGCCCTGTTTCAACATGGCGAGTTCCTGTTTGGATAAGCCCAGTTCACCTGTATATATTTCTTCGTTATGTTCACCGATGAAGGGAGCGCGGCGTCTCATGCTCCAGGCGGTCTCGCTGGACTTGAAGAAAGCCCCGGGGTAAGTTATGGCGGTACCCAGCTCCGGGTGCTCCACCGGAATCCAGTAGCCCCTGGCGTTAAGCTCCGGGCTCTCCAGCATATCCTTCGGGGAGTAGATGGGTAGCAGGACGATGCGCCTTTTGACCGCTTCGTGGAATATTTCTGCCCTGGTATGCAGTTTGAAGAACTTCACGATGGGTTCTTCAAAGCGGTCACGGAACTCCTGGGTTACCTTATCGAAGTCCAGTTCGGTCCACTTTATCTCCTTCATGAAGTCTGGAGCCATGCCTTCGGTGTCCATCCAGTCCACCAGCGCCTTCTGGCTGAGGCCAAAATTGCCTCCCAGCACCGCGAAAGCGATATAGCCGTCTTTACACTCCCAGACATAGCGGGATATCGGTCTTCCCGTCCACTCCCAGCGGGGCCCGTGCCGTGTCGAGTATTTCTTGGAGGCATACCACCAGACGTGGTTCTGGTGTATGTAAGCGAGCCACGGGAAAGCTGCGGCGTCATAGTGCTGTCCTTCGCCTGTAGTCTCACGGTAGTAATGAGCGGCTAGCGTGCCCCCGACTGCCTGCGCCGCCCCCTGCACATACGCCTGCGGCAACCCTATCCTGACCGGCGGGCGGTCCTCATCGCCGCACTGGTACATCCAGCCGCAGAGCGCCATCGCTGCGATATCTGACGGCTTGATGGTACTGTATGGTCCCGTCTGTCCGAAAGGTGTTATGGATGTAAGGATGATTCTGGGGTTTATTTCGCTGAGCGCAGAATAGCCGAGACCCAGCTTGTCCATGTATCCCGGTTCAAAAGACTCCAGCACGAAATCTACGGTCTTGATCAGCTTCTTGAAGATTTCCTTGCCGTCAGCGGTCTCGATATCCAGCGTTATGCCCCTTTTGTTGGCGTTGTAGAAGAACCAGTAGAGGCTTTTCTGGGAATCCGGGTTGTCACGGAAGAAGGGACCTATATTACGCGACGGGTCACCGCACGGCTTCTCGATCTTTATGACGTCCGCCCCGAAGTCGCCAAGAAGTCTGCCGCACAGAAAGCCCCACTCGTTGGTCAAGTCCAGCACCCGGTAGGGGGCTAACATCGGTTCGCCGGTCATAATTCTCCTCCTATAGCTAACGGAAGTGGCGTTTAGCTTTTCCTCTGGTGGTAAGCGATGAAGTGCTTCATGGCAGTGGCGGCTTCACCAACAGACGAGAAGAAAGGCACGCCTTCCTCGAGAAAGCGGGCCTTTATCCTGGCATAAACCTTGTGGCGGTCGCCTTCCATTTCCCTGATGCCCAGGGGTCTATCACGGACGATGGCAAAAAATGGCTTCTTACTCTCTTTGAATACCTTGATATACCCCTCTGCGTTATAAAGCATTACATTGTTGAGCGACTCTATCTTGAACGGGAAGTCCTCGCCGACATAGCCGACTATAAAGTCATAAACCGGGTGTTTAGCCATTTCTGCCAGTAGCGCTGGCACATCAAACGGGTCGCCTGGGGCTACAACAGAGAAATCTCCCGGGTTCTTAATCCAGTCCCACATCTGGGAACCGCGCCTTTTGAACTCCTCGTGGATTTCTGCGGGCAGTGGCGTAAGCTCGAAGCCAGCCTCTTCCCATTCATCGGTGTAGAGCACCGCGTTACCGCCTCCACCCCCACCGGTCCCAATCTTTCTACCCTTGATAGGGGACAGGAACGAGAAGGCGACAGCCATGTCCAGCAGTTCGTCGATGTTGCGCACCAGTATGGCACCCGCCTGTTTAAGAGGTTCGCCGAATATTTCCCTCGCCACCTCGGCGTTTGAGGCGGTATGACCGAGGGTAAACCTGGCGCCGGCTTGGCTCCTGCCGCCCTTGCATATTATGACTGGTTTCTTGCTTGCCGCTTTACGCACCAGCTCAATGTACTTCTGCGGGTCAATCCTGAGACCCTCAATGTAGCTCACAATTATTCTGGTGTCCTCGTCTTCTATAAAGTGCTGCCACAAATCACCTTCATTTATATCGAGGGCATTGCCGTAGCTGGCGAGCGCGCTGAACTTGACTCCTCTAAGAAGCGCAAAGTGGCAGAGGTCGGTGGAGTTAGCGCCGCTCTGCATGATTGCCCCGACGTGCCCCGGTTGCGTGGGTATATCATAGCCCATGGCAAGCCCGGAAGAGGGGCAAAAGAGACCGAGAGCGTTGGGTCCGACGAGCCTGATGCCGTACTCTTTGACGCGTCTCAGGATTTCTTTGTCCAGCTCCTTCGCCTCGGGGCGCCCGGTCTCGCTGGCTCTTCCTGAGTACACGTGCATGGACTTGACGCCCTTTTTGGAAGCCTGAGTCAGCAGGTCCGGGACATTATTTATGCCGACGGCAACTAATACATGGTCAATTGTTCCCGGCACCGCTTCCAGGCTGGGGTAAGCCTTAAGCCCCAGGACCTCCGTCTGTTTGGGATGAATGGGGTAGAGCGGTCCCTTGAATCCTCCGAGAATCTGGAAATTCAAATGGTTGTGACCGTGAGTCTCGATGTTATTAGAAGCACCAACCACAGCTATGGATTTCGGGTGAAAAAGAAAGTCCAGAGAACCTGGTGACATTTAAGTATTTCCTCCTTCTAAATTAGCTGTCAGCGTTCAGCTTTCAGCTTTCAGATTGGAGCTGATAGCTTACAGCTAATAGCTGATTGCTTGTAGGGTGGGTGAAACCCACCTTTTCCTGTTCATTTGGTGGGTGAAGTCTCGATTTCATCGAGACTTCACCCACCCTACATTACTGATAGCCGAAAGCTGGTAGCTAAAAATGTTTCCGGCTCTTGTCCGGGTTAGGAGGTTAAATAATTTTATATGTCTAACGTTACTTATCAAGTTCTAAATCCGCCGTGCCGGACTCTTCTCGGCTCGGGTCCGAGCAACATTCATCCGCGCGTCCAGATGGCAATGTCAGCGCCCCTGGTCGGGCACCTGGACCCCTACTTCCAGGGGCTTATGGATGAGACCGTGGCTCTTCTCCGCTATCTTTTTCGGACGCAGAACAAACTCACTTTTCCCGTCTCCGGCACCGGGTCGGCGGGCATGCAAGCCGCCTTTGATAATTTTCTGGAGCCCGGAGACGTTGCCATCATCGGAGTTAACGGTGTCTTTGGAGAGAGAATGGCGGACAATGCCCAGCGCACCGGAGCTACAGTCATTCCAGTAACGGCGGAATGGGGCAGGATTATCGAACCTGAGGCAGTTGAGGCGGCACTCAAATCCCAAAAGAAGGTGAAGCTTGTGGCTGTGGTCCATGCCGAGACTTCCACCGGGGTACTTCAGCCCCTGGCTGAAATATCAAAGCTAACCAGGCAATATGAGAGCCTTTTCCTGGTGGATACCGTCACCTCACTGGCTGGTCATGAGGTAGCGGTAGATGACTGGGGTATTGACATCTGCTACAGCGGGACGCAGAAGTGCCTGAGCTGTCCTCCGGGCTTGGCCCCTTTTACCGCCAATGAAAAGGCTCTGGCAACAACTCAGAAACGCGCTCAAAAGGTACATAGCTGGTATCTGGACCTCTCCCTGCTATCAAGCTACTGGGTAACCGGCAGGGTCTACCATCATACCGCTCCGGTAACAATGATTTATGCCCTTCATGAGGGGCTGGCTTTAATCGCTGAGGAAGGACTTGAGGCACGGGTCAGGCGACATTTGCGGCACGGTGCCGCCCTTCACAATGGTCTCAGGGCGATGGGGCTGGAACTGCATGCTCAGGAAGGATACCGCACCAGCTCGCTGACCACGGTGCGTATCCCCTCAGGAGTAGATGGCGCACGGGTGACACAGCGATTATTAAAAGAGCACAACATTGAAATCAGCGGCGGACTGGGTCCACTGCGCGGGAAGATTTGGCGAATCGGACTCATGGGGCATTCCTCAACGGACGAAAATGTTCTCCTGGTACTGAGTGCCCTGGAGAAGCTACTGCGGGATGAAGGCTACCGGCTGGAGCGGGGGTCAGGAACCGCGGCGGCGATTGAATCGCTTAATAGCTAAGATTAATCTGAAACTCCACTGTAGTGCGGGAGTAAGTGCTTCCTTATACAAGAGGCATCCGTGAAACGACCAAAATCCC
>JAUYDO010000182.1 GCA_030691835.1 Dehalococcoidia bacterium
GGTGACCAACATGAAGCAGAACATCGCCGCCGCCGTGGTCATTGTCGCCTTCCTCATACCGTCGGCACTGGTTGGCTTTGTCGACCTCGTTCCGGGGCTTATCATCAACGAGGCGAGCATGTTGATAGTCATCGCCAACGGGCTAAGACTGCTCAGGTAGCCGTCTTCCTGATTGGCTTTATGGCTACGCTACACGCCAGCCCGATAACGGCGATACCCGCCGAAATCAGGAAAGCCAGACTATAGCTGTTGCTCACGTCAAATATGTATCCGGCGACAAACGGTCCGACAGTGGCTCCCAGCGTGAATCCGTTGTTTACCATACCGAAGATAAGCCCGTGCGACCTCAGCCCGAAAAGTTGTGCTACAATGGGAGACTGTGACGTGGCGCAACCGCCATAGGCGAGACCGAAGACGACGGCGAAGAGGTAAAGCATCCACGTCTGTTTGGATAGCATTAGCCACAGCATGGAGACCGCCATCAGGCTGAAGCTGATAATATAGACACTGCGACTGCCGGTTCTATCGCCGGTGCTGCCCAAAATTACCTTACTCACGATGCTTATGCCACCAATAGCGGAAATAATGCCCGCGGCCGCCGCCGCGTCGATTCCCAGGTCTATGCTATTGGGTACCACGTGTATCATAACGGCGAACAGGCAGAAACCGAAGGCGAAGAATAAGCCGAAGACCATCCAGAACTGCAGGGTGCGAATCGCTTCTTTAAGGACTGCCCCTTGCGCATTCGTTTGTTGCGAAGATTGTATTTCCCCTCGAGGCATCGGTCCTATACTGGCTGGCTGGCGTTTCAGGAACTGGGCGGCGACCAGCATGATTACAAACACGGCAACACCCAGGGTCAGGAAAGACACGCGCCAGTCGTAGGTAGAAATCAGCCAGTTAGCTACCAGAGGACCCGCCAGCGTGCCAATGCCTACGCTACCGACAACGATGCCGGTCATTGCGCCTCTGCGGGCGATGAACCAGCGGGCTATGGTCGTGTTCAGAGGGATATAGACGCCGCTCATCCCGGCACCAGCCAGTACCCCCCAGAAGAGATACAGTTGCCACAGTTCGTTTATTTGTGACATCAGCATATAGCCCGAACCCAGGAGAACGGCGGCGACTGTCAGGACCAGGCGCGGACCGAGACGGTCGGTCAATATACCCATGACGACAGCTAAAAACCCCTGTATCGCCCAGGAGAACGAAACGGCGCCGGAGGTCATCGCCCTTGTCCAGCCGAACTCATCCAGCAGCGGTTTGAAGAAGACGCCAAAGGCGTAGTTCACGCCGATTGCCCCCACCATGATGAGCGAGGAAGCGATAACAACTACATATCCATAGTAGAAACCTGAGCCTGGACTACGTGATTCGATGGCATTCATGGTAATAGACTGGTTATCAACCCCCGACACCCCCGTATTTGTTGCAAATGCTTCGGGATAACGCACTTTGAGCATACCAAGCGTTAATAATAATTCTTTGACGGCTGTCTGTCAAACAGGCATGCCGTCTGAGGCATCTGTGAAACATAGGCGGAGAATCCATTGGAGGGGAATGGGATGAGCCACGGTCGCCCTGATGATGGAGTGGCAGCAGAAAAGGAAATTACCTTCTGACTCTGAACAGACGTCTCAAGAGGGCGCGTGATACGGTGCGCCAGGACTGGCGCAGGCTATTTCTTTCCTGCGTCTCAAGCTCTTTACTCTGGCTGAACCTGGTGCGGACGTACGAGCGGGCAATGCTGTCAATGGCTTCCGCCTGCGCCGGGAACGCGGCGCCAAGCTCGTGGCTGTACTCCAGCGGCGTTTGTCCCAGTTTCTGCGGTAATCTCAGCAGTGAGCCGTATAAGCCCATTCTGCCATAGACCTCCGCCGCATACTGCACTCCGGTGAGGTGCCTGAACCGGCGCCTCAGCGTCATCGCCAGAATGAATAGCGCCAGCATTATACCGGCTATTGTCAGAGACAGCCCGGTCCATGAGCGCTCCTCTACAGCGGCGGCCGCTTCTTCAGCAATGGTTTCGTCCACCATATCGTCCAGTCCGCCTTCACCGCCGGTGTCGGCGACGCCGCGATTCGGAAGAGGTGTAGCTTCAAACTCCATCCAGCCGTAACCCGGGAAGTACACCTCGGGCCAGGCATGATAGTCCTTAGCACGTACGCTGGATGTCTTGTTAGCTTCGCTCCAGTCCCCGGGGAGATAGCCGGTGGCGAATCTCGCCGGCACACCGATAGCCCGGAGCATGACCACCATCGCTGAGGCGAAGTTGGTACAGTTGCCGGTCCTTGCCACGGAGATGAAATGGTCCACGCCGTCAACGCCCTCCGGCGGAGCGGTGCCGGTCTGTAAGTAAGGCAGACGAGAGAGGTAACTCTTGATGGCAATTACTTTCTCGTAGGGAGTCTGTGCCTGCGCCCTTCTGATAATTAAGCGGCTGGTCTGCTTCATGCGCTCCGGAAGACTTGATGGTAACTGGAGATACTTCTCGCTGACCCAGCGTGGGTAGGTAGCGCTTGCACTGGACAACTGCTCCGGCGTGGCTAGGGTCAGGCCGGCGGTCACTTTATAGCTCTCGTTGAGCTTGAGCAAGCGTACGGCGGCAACCATGGTCACGCTGGGGTCCTGTTCCAGCTTTGCTGAAGTGCCGTCCGTGTTTTTGGCATTGTACGAATACGTTAGTGTCGAAATATCGGTGGAGACCAGCTCACCGGCGGTCAAAAGGATATCGGTCTTCAGCTTGTTGAGCACGGTATAAATCAGTTCCTCCCGCTGGGCTAAAGACTCCGCCAATGGAGATGGAGCGCCGCTGTTAAGCGATTGCTCCGAGGCAGGACTGCTTGACCAGCTCCAGGAGTTATAAATATCAAAACGCCGCGTCCGCCAGTAGCTGGGCTGTTTCGGGGACGTGATAACGAACTGGACGTCGGTGCTCAGGTTCACCGGCGAGGCGAAGTTTAGTGTCTGCTGATGGGTGCTCCGGATGAGCGTGGTCTTAGCCGGCACCGCGGCGAACAAATTCATCCAGTAATCATCGAAGTCTTTGCTCAGGGACATTTTGGTGCTTACAAATGTCTCCAGCTCGCCGGCTCTAACCTCCGGGGCAAACCAGGAGACGCTCGCCAGCACAAGGCTGACGGAGAGCGCCGAAGCCATGAATGCGAGCATGCCTCGCGCCGGGTATCTCAGGTTGACCCTCTGGAAGAGATAACTGCGCTTTGTCAGGCTCACGTAGGCGGCGAGCACCAGAGCCGCCAGAGTGTAGACGAAGAACGACCGGTATGACTCCTCGCCGAGGTTACTGAGGTTGACCAGGATTGTCGCCGCGCCGAGAAAGACCCCAACCCAGGCGTTTCCCCTCCGCAGAAGGAACCACGAAGAGAGATAGCCAATCAGCCCGGTGCACATGATAAGGAACAGCGCGAAATGAATGGTGTTCTCGCTCGGTCTCGCCACTGTTATTCCCAGCCACAGTGACTGCAGGGGGGCAATCAGCCAGTTGCCGGACACGGTCAGCCACGGTGGCAAGAGGTTGTATGTCTGCCAGACTGTAACTGCGCCACCGATAACCAGGCTGACTATAAAGGCAGGAGCGAATGGCAACCTGCTCTTAGCCAGTAACCCGCTCAACACAGCCAGGAGCAGGACCAGCGTGAGCGCCGGCTGGGGTGAAATCCAGTTGGAGTCTTCAATAGACCGGACGGCGATGCCCAGCGTGAGCAGAAGGATGGCAAGGGCAAGCCACTCCTGCCAGTTACTCAGCCAGGCGCGCAATCGCCGTGACCTTTTCAGCACCGTGCCGCCGCGGCGGGGCGTCTTTTTCAGCTTCTTACTTCGATTACCCTCAGTACACGTATCAGCCATGAGTTACTTTGCCCTTCAGAGTGAACCTTCAGGGTGAACCCCCGAATTGAAATGCTCGTCGTGCATCCCGGCAAGGCTGGCTTGCCGGCTGTCCAGGACCATGGGCAGGTCATCACCCCGCTCGACCACGTGCACCTGAATACCGTTAAGGATAAGGGTGCGTGCGATAGCGGTCACACTGGCGGTGCCGCCAAAGCTGATGGGGTCGATTAGTATCGCCACCACCACCGCGCCGCGACCCCTTATCTGGCGGAGAGCCGTCACCAGCCAGTCGCTCGGGGACGCCGTGATAACGATAACGATCGATTCACTGCCGAAGTGCCCGGATTCGGTGGAGACCAGGTGGTCAATCGGCATACTGCCTGTAGCCCGTACCAGAGCCAGTGTGGTCAGCAGGTGCCACATGTGCTCTTCGCCCAGGTCTGGTTGGAAAAGGTAAGGACGGTCACCCTCGGCGATGAGACCCACCGGCAGACCATCGTTAACATAGTTCTTTACCATAGAAGCGGCTATAGTCACGGCAAACTCTTCGCTGGAGTCTTCACCGGCTGTCATATGAGCGGTCTTCTGCATATCCAGCAAGACCCATACACTGCGGGCAATCTTGCGAGTGTGGTCCGGGTCAAAGGTCTTCACCATCAGCTTGTTGGCGTGTGCCGTGCTGTGCCAGTGAATGCGTTTGAGGCTATCCCCGCCGACGTACTCGCGGATGCTGGCTACATTGGGACCGAACTGGCCGGCGAGCCAGCGTTCCGGCCCGAATCCGGTCCCGTGATGCATCAGCGGCTCAAAAAGAGGTAGCTCCAGGGTCGCCGGACAGATGGTTATTTTCTGCGGCTCACCCAGATTTTGCTGTCGCGGGAAGAGACCGAACGGGTCGCTGGCTGTGACGGTCAGGGAGCCAAGCTCGTATTCACCCCGCTTCCGGCAGTGAATCTCGCTCTCCCAGCTATGGGAGCCTTCGGAAGGAAGGCTGAAAGTCGCCAGGTTGTTGTAGCCGGGGAGGCTCGTGTTCTCACGCACCTCGAGAAGGAGCTTGGGCATCCGGCTCCGGTTGAAAAGGGTCATCCTCTGGATGAAGGACTCCCCCACCTGACAGCGCCTGGGCAGTAGCTTGGCATGACTGTCAACACCTTTTATGTTCAGGGTGGTCCACAGATAGCTCACGAGTAGCACGAGCAGAGAAAGGACAAAGAGGTGCCACACCAGCATGAAGCCGGTAGCTAATGCGGCAACCAGTATGACCAGAGGTACAATAAATAGCAATAGTCTGCTTCTCATGGTTCTGCGCCGGCGAAGTATTCTGGAACTAGCGGACCTGGGGCCTGGCTCCGGGGACCGGTATGGTCTCCAGTATCTCGGCGATAACCGCCCGGGTGCTCTTTTCCCTGGCACCGTCCGTAGCGTGCAAAATCAGGCGGTGAGCCAGCACCGGTTCAGCCAGAGCTTTGACGTCATCCGGCAGGACGAAGTCCCGTCCCTGGAACAGGGCGCGGGACTGAGCGGTGCGGAACAGGGCAAGAGAGCCGCGGGGAGAGGAGCCGAGATATATCATCGGGTGACGGCGG
>JAUYDO010000193.1 GCA_030691835.1 Dehalococcoidia bacterium
AGCCCTGCTGGAGCGCATCATCCGGGCCGCCAGCCACGAAGGGGATGTAGTGCTGGACCCATTTTGCGGCTGCGGCACCGCGGTGGTCGCCGCGCATAAGCTGAACCGGCGCTGGCTCGGCATTGACATAACCCATCTGGCAATAAACCTGATGCGTAACCGTCTGAAGGATACCTTTCCTAAGATTCATTTTGAGGTCATCGGGGAGCCGGTGGACTTGAGCTCAGCGAGAGCCCTGGCTAACCAGAAACCTGATGGGCGTTATCAGTTCCAGTGGTGGGCGCTGGGTAAAATTGGCGCCAGACCGCTGGGTGAAAAGAAAAAAGGCGCCGATAAGGGCATTGACGGAGTCATACACTTTATTGATGAAGTCGGCGGCAAGCCCAGGCGCGTGGTAGTCCAGGTAAAGAGCGGGCACACCGGCGTGACCGTCGTCAGAGAGCTTAAGGCGGTGGCGGCTAATGAGGCTATCGGCGTGCTCATTACGCTTGAGCCGCCCACCGAGCCGATGAGGGTTGAGGCTCTGGACGCTGGCTACTATCACTCGCCCATCTGGAATAAAGACTACGCTAAGATACAGATACTGACCATAGAAGATTTAATCGGCGGTAAGATGGTCGATATGCCGCCGCAGACCCAGACCAGCGTGACCTTTGCTAAAGCGCCGCGGCTTACCAGAACGGAGGGCAACCAGCTTGTCATGGAGCCGCACGTTTTGTATGACGCTGAAGAAGTTGAGCAATGAGGAAGTGAAAACTGAAGTTGAATCATATCGAGAAAAAATCTTCAAGGCTAAAGAAAAATATCATAAGGAATTGTCTAAACTACCCTTTGACGAGAAGGTGAAAATCTTAAAGAAAATGTGGAGAATTGCCAGAGAAATGAAGAAATCCACAGACCCTGGTCAAGGAATTTAATTGGTGACCCGAAAAGGAGCTGATATATGGAGTTGAATACGGCTATCGCTGAACTTGAAGCCAGGGGGCAGGCGGCTAAGGCGGCGTCCCGCCGCTTGGCTTATATCTCCACCGAGGTCAAGAACAAGGCTTTACATAATATTGCGCAAGACCTGTTAGCCCAAAAAGACCAGATAATTGCCGCTAACCAGGTTGACTACCGGCAAGCCCAGGCGGCTGGCCTTACCGCCGCAATGCTTGACCGCCTGATGCTCAATGCCAGCCGCCTCGAGGGAATTGCCAGCGATGTGCTGGCGGTCGAGGCACTCCCTGACCCCGTTGGTGAGGTCTTTGACATGCGCACACTGCCCAACGGCCTGGTAATCGGCAAGAAGCGGGTGCCTCTGGGGGTAATCGGCTCCATATATGAGGCGCGCCCCAATGTCACCATCGACATATCGGTCCTGTGCCTGAAGTCAGGCAACGCCGTCATGTTGAGAGGCGGCTCGGAGACCATTAACTCCAATACCGCCCTGGTCAAGGTGATTCAGGAAGCGATAGCCAGAGCCGGCATGCCGCAGGGTGCTGTGCAGTTCGTGGACAGCACCGCCCGGGAGCTGGTTGAGCATATGCTGAGGATGCGCACCATCGACCTGATTGTGCCGCGCGGCGGCGCCGGGCTGATAAAATTCGTTGCCGATAATGCCTGTATGCCCGTGGTCACCGGAGGAATCGGTGTGTGCCATACCTATGTTGATAAGCGCGCCGATATAGCCAAGTCGGTAGCAATCGTCTATAACGCCAAGGTCCAGCGTCCAACGGTGTGCAACGCCCTGGACGCCATCCTGGTCCACGTTGATATCGCGCCGACCTTCCTGCCCGCGGTAGCGGCGGAGCTGGGAAAGGCGGGCGTTGAACTGCACTGTGACAGGCGGGCGCTGTCTATCCTCGGACCCAATCCGTCGCTAAAGCTAAAGCCTGCCGTTGAAGAGGACTGGGGCAAGGAGTTCCTGGCGCTCATCGCCGCGGTAAAGGTCGTGGACTCCATTGATGAAGCACTGGCGCACATCGAAAAGTACGGCTCGGGGCACTCCGAGTCCATCGTTACCGAGGACTATACTTCAGGAATGCGTTTTCTGAACGAGGTTGACGCCGCCTGCGTGTATATCAATGCCAGTACGCGGTTCACCGATGGCGGTCAGTTCGGGCTGGGCGCGGAGGTGGGTATCAGCACCCAGAAGTTCCACGCCCGCGGACCGATGGGTTTGAAGGAAATGACCAGCTACAAGTGGATAATCTTCGGCAGTGGTCATGTGCGGCCGGGGTAGGAGTAAAAATCCTAGAATAAATGATGTTACATCAGACACTAAACAAGTTTTGCCGCCTGGAGCGCCGCCTGCTGTACCTGGAAAAGCTGTTTTATCCCGCCTTCAGCCAGAGCCAGTAAAGCGTCAACGGTCTGCTTGGAGAATGGCTTGGCCTCCGCAGTCCCCTGAATCTCCACGAAATTGCCCTGGTTGGTCATTACCACGTTGAAGTCTACCTCAGCGCCGGAGTCTTCGTCGTAGGACAGGTCAAGCATCATGTAGCTCCGTACCACGCCGACGCTCGTGGCGGCAACGGCGTTCTTCAGCGGCATACCTGAGATGACGCCCATGTTCGACAGCGTCTTCAATGCCTGGTACAGGGCGACATAGGAGCCGGTGATGGCGGCGGTGCGGGTGCCTCCATCTGCCTGTAGCACATCGCAGTCCACAATCAGGTTCCTTTCTCCCAGTCCATTGAGGTTTGCCACTGCCCGCAGTGAGCGCCCGATAAGGCGCTGTATTTCCTGGCTCCTGCCTGAAATCTTTCCCGTGGCGATGTCTCTGGGGGTGCGGGTGGTGGTGGAGCGGGGCAGCATAGCGTACTCCGCCGTAATCCAACCACTGCCACTGCCCTTGAGGAACAGTGGCACTCTATCCTCCACGCTCACTGTGCACAGCACCCTGGTCTTGCCCAGCTCAATCAGCGCCGAGCCTTCGGCAAAGTCTTGTACGCCGGTAGTAATCTTAATCGGTCTCAGCTCGTTAAAAGCACGTCCATCAGCTCTTTTCACTTACAACACTCCTTTACGATTTATAGAGTATATCACCTGCGGGGCATTTTGCCAACCCGTAAAAACCTTTGACGCATGGATTGTGGGCGGTTAAAATACACGTAGTGTTTAATTTAGGAGAGACAAATGAAACATATCTGGGCACCCTGGCGCATCAAGTACATCGAGATAAAAGAGCCGGAAGGCTGTTTTCTGTGTGATAAACCGAAGCAGGACAACGACGCTGAGAGCTATATCCTGCACCGGGGTCGCCTTAACTTCGTCATCCTTAACAGCTATCCCTATAACCCGGGACACCTTATGGTAGCGCCTTACCGCCATATCGGGAATCTGGAAGACCTGACCGTAGAGGAGCGCAACGACCACTATGAGCTTGTCAGCCGGTGTGTCACGGTGCTGAAGCAGGTGCTGGACACGCAGTTCTTCAACATCGGTATGAACCTGGGCAGGGTCTCTGGGGCGGGGGTAGCCGACCACATACACACCCACATCGTGCCCAGGTGGAACGGAGACACCAACTTCATGCCCGTAGTGGCTGATACCAAAGTACTGCCGGAAGCTATGGCTGACACGTACAAAAAGCTGAAAGCGAAATTCTCTTAAGTCACGGGTGGGCTTTTTGGTCTGGCAATCAGGGCGGCGAGCACGGCGGTCACCAGCATGCCGATTGCCGACATCAGGAAAGCCAGGAAGTAGCTCTTATTCAAATCGAAAATTAAGCCCCCAATCACCGGGCCCACGGCGGCACCGATGAACCAGGCGACTCCAATCCAGCCCATGATTGCCCCGATACTGCGGATGCCAAAGACGTCTCCGACCAGGGCGCTCACCATCGTGGATAAACCGCCCCAACACAGCCCAAACATTATGGAGAACAGGTATAGAATCCAGAACGCGTTTGACCACATCAGCAGTAGCAATGAGATTACTCCGAGCAGTGCGCTGATTATGGCTACCGACCGTCTGCCAATTGCGTCTGAGAAAAAACCAGCCGCCAGACCTGCCAGAATCTGGAACATCCCGGTGATGCTGACTATCCTCGCCGCCTCCGTGGCTGACATGCCCACATCGGTGGCGTGAGGCACAATATGGGTCACAATGAAGTATATGGCGAAAGCCTGGAAAATCCAGACGAGGAAAAGGAACCAGAATTGCCTCATCCTGGCGGCTTGCCTCAACGTAAGTCCCGCCGCCTGTGGCTTTTCATTGTTCACGCCGGCATTGAGCGGGGGTATTTTAGCGCCGTCTGGCTGTAACCCTAGCTCGCGGGGCCAGCCCTTTAGAAACATGGCTAGCGGGATGATGAAGATGCCCGCTATTACAGCTATAACGATATTGGCGATGCGCCAGTCGAAGCTTAACAGCAGGTAGGTGGCTAGCGGCACCAGGATTACGGTGCCCAGTCCACCGCCGGCGCTGGATATACCCAGAGCCAGACCGCGTTTTCTATGGAACCACCTGGAGACCAGGGCGCTGAGCATGGTAAAGGTCGCACCGGTACCGATGGCTAATAACAGGCTATAGCTCAGGTACAACTGCCACGCCGAGCTTGTCAGCGCTGTCAGCACCAGGCTTATGCAGGTAATCGTACCCATCAGCCCGATGGTGAATTTGGGACCGTATTTATCGAGCGCGTATCCACCCAGTATGGAGAAGACGGCGCTGAGCGCCATGTTGACAGAGAAGACACCGGAGGTAACTGCACGCGTGAGGTCGAACTCGCCGCTTATGGACTTGAAGAACACGCCGTAGATGTGACGTATGCCCAGTAGCATGATGCCGGTAACGAGAGAAATAATTACTATCACCCAGCCGTAGAAGAACCCGTTCTTTGGAGCCCGTGATGGCAATGTGCCTCCTTTGCTCTGCGTTGCTCCTATTATACACCAAAAAGGCTGGGCGGGAAGTTTTTTGGTCGTTTCAAAATTCGGGGTTGCGTGCTATAATGCCCAGTATTAAGCCGTAGATGGAGGTGCAGATATGGATTATGACAGTCTTCTGGAACTGGTGAAAAAGAGGAGAAGTATCAGGAAACTCAAGTCAGACCCAATACCGGATGAGTATGTTGACAAGATTATCGAGGTAGCGCGCTGGGCGCCATCCGGTGCCAACTCTCAACCCTGGCAGTTCATCGTCATCAAGAAAAAGGAACTCAAAGATAAAATAATCGAGCTGATAAATGAGCATAATAGACTGGGGAACAAAATGGAGGATGCGCGGGAGCCGGAGCTGAGGTTCATACCGTCACCATCCGGATGGGCGCATGCGCCAGTTTTTATACTCGTAGTGGGCGACCCCAGGACCAAAGAGGCTTATCCACTGAATACCACTTTGATGAGGGGGAAGGAGACGTTTATTTCCAGCCTGGCCAGCGCCTTTCTCTATATGACCCTGGCGGTCAGCACTCTGGGACTCGGTGGTCAGTGGGTCTCTGCTATCGGCGTACCCTATGTACAGAGCCTGACCAAGAGCCTCTTGGGCATACCGAGGGAGATGGAGATTTATGACATGCTGGCAGTGGCCTATCCGGATATGGAACCCAGACCCCGCATCGTACGTAGCCGGGATGAGCTGGTTCACCATGACTACTATGACAGAGCCAAATACCCGTCAGACCAGCAGGTAAAGGACTTCATCGTCGCTCTGCTTAACTGGAAGAAGCAGAAGTAGTCATTAATCCCTTAACAATAAAATCTTGCG
>JAUYDO010000217.1 GCA_030691835.1 Dehalococcoidia bacterium
GCAGGTCGCGCAGTATTTCAACGCGCTCCAGCGTGTTAATCTCGGAGTGGAGATAGTGCGTCTTTACACCCATCTCGATAAGGTAGTCAGCCAGCTCCTCCGCCATGCGCTTGGTCAGCGTGGTCACCAGGCAGCGCTGTCTCTTATCCGCCCGGCACTTAATCTGGTACAGCAGGTCGTCAATCTGCCCCTTTGTGGGTTTTACTTCCACGGTAGGCTCAAGCAGTCCGGTGGGGCGCACCAGTTGCTCCACCAACTGCTGACTTCGCGCGTACTCGTATTCTGCGGGCGTCGCCGAGACGAAAACCACCTTGTTGATGCGGTTTTCGAACTCCTGGAAGCTGAGCGGGCGGTTGTCCAGCGCCGAGGGCAGTCGGAAGCCGTACTCCACCAGCACCTCCTTGCGGGAGCGGTCGCCGTGGTACATGCCCCGTATCTGGGGTATAGTCATGTGCGATTCGTCTATAAACAGCAGGAAATCCTCCGGGAAATAGTCCAGCAGGGTCCAGGGCCGACTGCCCGGTGCCCGTCCGGCGAGGTGCCGTGAGTAGTTCTCCACGGCGTGGCAGTAGCCAGCTTCTTGAAGCATCTCCAGGTCGAAGTTGGTGCGGGACTCAAGCCGCGCGGCTTCAAGCAGTTTGCCCTGCCTCTTAAGCTCAGCCAGTCTCTCCTGCAGTTCCTCCCTGATAGCCTGTATTGCCCTTATCATTATATCGTGTGAGGTGACGAAGAGCTTGGCGGGATAGATGTCCACCGTATCCAGCTCAACCAACAATTCACCGGTAAGTGGGTCAATCTGCACCATGCGCTCTATTTCATCGCCGAAGAACTCGATGCGCAGGGCAAAGTCCTCGTAAGCCGGCTGTATCTCCAGCGTATCCCCACGCAGGCGGAACTTACCGCGCGTGAAGTCGATATCGTTGCGCTGGTACTGCATGTCTACAAGCTGGCGAAGCAACCTGTCACGGCGATAGGATTGCCCGCGCGCAAGCGTGCAGACAAAACTGCGGTATTCCTCAGGCTCGCCAAGACCGTAGATACAGGACACCGAGGCGACAATCAGCGTGTCACGGCGGGTCAAGAGCGACCTGGTGGCGGCGTGGCGGAGTTTATCAATTTCCTCGTTGATGTCCGTCTCTTTCTCGATGTAAGTGTCAGTTTGCGGGACGTAAGCCTCCGGCTGGTAATAGTCGTAGTAGCTGACGAAGTACTCCACAGCGCTATTGGGGAAGAACTCCCTGAACTCGCTGTAGAGCTGTGCCGCCAGAGTCTTATTGTGACACATGACCAGGGTCGGTCTCTGCAGGCGGGCGACGATATTAGCCATGCTGAAAGTCTTGCCACTGCCGGTCACACCGAGCAGTGTCTGGTGCTTGAAGCCTTTATTCAAGCCCTCTATCAGCTTTTCGACCGCCTGCGGCTGGTCGCCGGTCATCTTGAAGTCGGATACAATCTCAAACTGCGGCATAGTCTTATTACAAACAGCTATTCTAAGAATAGTATAGTCTCTGGGGTGAGGCGGTTTCAAACGGTTGTCACTCTTGTCATTCTGATGAGCGAACCCAGGCGGAGAGGAGCGAAGAAGAAAATTCATTGAAGTCTACCGATGTGCTATAATTTAGGCACTGAATATGCGCTCAAGACCGACGGATGAGCAGAAGATGGAGGTGATAAGTGGCATCGCCAAAAATATACAGGTTACCTGTGGTGATAACCCAGGATGAAGATGGTTACTATGTAGCCGAGGTGCCGGTATTGCCTAGCTGTTTTACGCAGGGTAAGACCAAGGAAGAGGCATTAAAGAACATCAAAGAGGTCATACTGCTCTGCCTGGAAAGTCTGTCCGAAGAGGGCGGCAAAGTCCCGGAGAAGTACAGCCTGGAGCATGTCGAGGTCGCCGTACCGTGACCAAATTACCTGTGGTATCCGGTGACGAATGCATCTCGGCACTTAATCGGCTCGGGTACCAGGAGGCACGCACCAGGGGAAGCCACGTATGGTTAGTCTGCCGCGGACGCGCTCCCGTTCCTGTACCCAAGCACAAAGAGCTGGGCAAAGGCATCCTACGGAAGATTCTGCGAACCGCTGATATAACCGTAGACGAATTCAACAAACTGCTTAAAGGTTATTACACTGATAAACAAAGGGCTGAGGTATTGAACCTCAGCCCTTTGTTATTTTACTGGAGCTTGTAATCGTAGTTCAGCGTCTCGGTGCCCTTGTCCGAGCTTACGGTGAGCACAAACCGGGCGCCGCCCCCCTGGGCAACCTTCATGCCGTCCGCAAGACTTAAACTGATGTTTATCTGCCGGGTAACACTCGTCTTCGCCTTGACCGTACCCAGGTCCTCCATCAGGTAGTCCTGCCCGCTGAGCATGATTCTCTGCTGTTGCGAGAAGACCTCCATCTTCACCTGTACGTTGTTGGCATCTGAGGTGCTGGTATTGGTTATCTGCGCGGTAATTGTCCGCGACAGACCACTACCACCCATCTCTTTGATGGTAAACTCAAATATGCCCACCTTCATCGTGGGAGGCGCGCCGGGAGGCAGTGCCGGAGCGGGGGTAGTCGGAGCTGGAGCGATGGGTGCGGTTATGGTGGCTGGAGGCGGTTTAGGCGCCGGTGTGGTGATGCCAGCAGGTGGAGGTGTAGCAATGGGCTTCTGAGCTAAAGACGAGCCGATGTAATTAATGGCAACAATCGTACCACCGATGATAACGGCAATTCCGCAGATGATACCCAGAACTATTCCTATAGTCATTTTCATGGTTTTTCCTCGTATAATACCCTGTATCACGCTAACTTTAATCGTAACGACTTCCTGCTGTCAAGATTCAGAGAGAGGATTTATTTGACAAACTCACCGGCAATGGAATAGAATTTCTCGTTTAGGAAACCGCACTATATGACGAACAACGAATGGAAGCCGAAGCCCGGTGACCGGATAATCCGGCCACGGCGCATCAGGCGTCACCACTTGAGGAGGGTGCTGGGTGTTTGGGCCGTATTCAGCGCCGGCTACGGCAACGTCGGCTCCTCAATATACTATGCGCTGGGTATTGTCGCTCTTGCTGCCATGGGCGCTACGCCTGTTGCGTTGGGCATTGCAGGTATTCTGTTTATCTTCACCGCCTTGACCTATGCTGAAGGTACTGCCATGCTACCCGAAGCCGGCGGCTCAGCCAGCTTTGCCCTGCACGGATTTAACCGGGTCACCGGTTTTGCCGCCGGATGGGCGCTGATGCTGAGCTACATAATCACCATAGCAATCTCCGCCTTTACAATACCACCCTATCTCGGTTACTTCTGGGAACCGCTGAAGGACTCTCCAGTAATCAGCACCAGCGTAGCTATGGGTTTCATCTTCTTCCTGACAGTCATGAATATAATCGGCATCAGGGAGACTTCAATCATAAACGTGACCGCCGCACTGATGGACCTGGTTACCCGTATCGCCATGATACTTATCGGCTTCATCGTCCTCTATAACCCTTCTTTACTGATTCAACGCATGTTCAACAACTGGCCTTCAACCGGCAATCTCGTTCTGGG
>JAUYDO010000257.1 GCA_030691835.1 Dehalococcoidia bacterium
CACCTTTGCGGTGTCTATGTTCTTTATTTTGGCGTGCGGGTGAGGACTGCGCAGTATCTTCATCCACAGGGCGCCGGTCATGCCGCGGTCGGGGGCGAACTTCTCACTGCCGGTGGCTTTTGATTTAGCGCCCCGGAGCTCCACGCTTTTGCCTACGATAGAATAATCGTCACGCATTTTTGTCCCCCTTCCTCATTGTTTCGGCGGCGGCAAGTATCGCATCGTTTATCTTCACGTAGCCGGTACAGCGGCACAGCACGCCGGAGATTGCCCTCTTGACCTCTTCCTCGGTGGGACTGCGTCTGGACTGAAGCAGGGCATAGGCGGTCAGAATCATCGCCGGGGTGCAGTGTCCGCAGGCGATGGCGTGCTTGTCCACGAAGGCTTGCTGGATGGGGTGCAGTTTGTCACCCTTTGCCAGCCCTTCGATGGTCAGGATTTTCTTGCCTGCGCTTTCGATGGCGAGCGTCAGGCAGGAAAGCACCGGTTTGCCGTCGATGAGAACGGTGCAGTTGCCGCACTCCCCGTTGCCGCAGGCTTGCTTGGTCCCCGTAAGCCCAAGCCTTTCTCTGAGGACATATGAAAGAGTCCAGCGCGGCTCCACCACCACGTCATGGTCAACTTCGTTGATGTTCAGCCTCACCAGTTTTGGCTCTCCAGTTTTAGGCACTTGCGTTTCCTCCTTTCGGAAGCCTTTCCTCAGGCTATCGACAAAAGCAATCTATTGTATTACGATTTCGAATGCCGTGTCAAAGGGAAAAGAGGAAGATGACTCAATTCCGGTGGTTAAAATGGTGACTTCCCCGCTGTTTTCTGGTTGAGGAGCCAGCATGCCCACTCCTCGACGCCCCAGCCGGTGGTGCAGGAGACCTGGAATATCTCCGCGCTCTTGTTCAGCGCCCTGACGCCCTTGAGAAACGCCTGCAGGTCGTACTTGACATAAGGTATGAGGTCAATCTTGTTTATCACCACGGCGTCGGCGGTGTGAAATATCATCGGGTACTTGATTGGCTTGTCGTCCCCCTCGGGTACGCTGGAAATAACAATTTTCTTATGCTCACCCAGTGCGAAGTCGGCGGTGCAGATGAGGTTGCCCACGTTCTCTATGAACAGAATATCAATGTCCTTTAGGGGCAAGTTCTCAAGGGCATTGCGCACCATGTTGGCGTCCAGGTGGCACTGACCCCCGGTGTTTATCTGGATGACGGGCACCTGCTCTTTGTCCACGCGCTCGGCGTCAACGCTTCCGGCTACATCGCCCTCGATGACGCCGATACGCGCCCTCCCCTTGAGCGCCTTGATGGTCTCGACAATGAGGCTGGTCTTGCCCGCGCCCGGCGACGACATAATGTTGACGGCGAAGATGCCTTTACTATTAAGTAACTGATGGTTCTGGACGGCGATTTGCTCGTTAGCGCCGAGGATATTCTTGAGAACCTTAATCTCCATCTAGTCTACCTCAATGCTTTCTACGAATAGCTCCCTGCCGGACAGGACCTCCATGTCGCTTGCCTTGCAGTGGGGGCAGGAGGTATCGGTCTTTAGCTCGAAGGGTGTGCCGCAGGCGCGGCACCTGAACCTTGCCGGCACGATATTGAAGAATAGCGAAGCCTCCTCCGCCAAAGTGCCTTCTTTAATGAAGTTGAAATAGAACTGGACGCTCTCACTGACGATTCCGGTCATCTCGCCGATGACCAGGTTAATACGCCCGACCTTTTTAGCGCCGGCGCCTCTGGCGTGCTCCAGCGCCACGTTGAGTATATTTTGGGTGATAGTCAGTTCATGCATTCTAGCATATCCTGGGCAGTAAGTCTCCGGTCAGCATGTCAACTATGCGCGATGAACCAAGACAGGTCTTCATCACCACTCTGCCCGGATGGTCTGCGGTCACTTCACCTATGATTGCGGCATCCTTGCCGTACTCGTTGGCTCGCATTGCCTCAAGCACCTTATCAGCGTCTTCCGGGGCGACAATGGCGACCATCTTGCCCTCGTTGGCTACATAGAGCGGGTCGAAGCCCAGCATCTCGCAGGCGGCGGTCACTTCCTCCCGCACGGGTATTTTCTCCTCCTCAATCCTGATGCTCACCTTTGACTGCTTAGCCAGCTCGTTTAGCGTAGTGGCTAGACCGCCGCGGGAGGGGTCGCGCAGGCAGTGGATGTTGTGACTGGCTTTGAGCATATCAGCCACCATGCCGCCGAGAGGCGCGCAGTCGCTCTCAAGCGTTGTGCCGAAGCTGAAGCCCTCGCGCTGGCTCAGCACGGCGATGCCGTGGTCGCCGATGGTGCCGCTCAGGAGCACCTTATCTCCGGGTCTGGCATTACTGCCGGAGATGTCCACGCCATCCGCTATTGCCCCGATGCCCGCGGTATTGATGAACAGCTTGTCGGCACAGCCGCGGTTCACCACCTTGGTATCCCCGGTGACTATTTGTACATTGGCTTCTTTGGCTGTCTCCTGTACAGAAGCGATTATCTTGTCCAGGTCTTCTTTGGGCAGTCCTTCCTCTATGATGAGGGAGAGCGAGAGGTAAAGCGGTCTGGCGCCGCTTGTAGCCAGGTCATTGACGGTGCCGCAGACAGCCAGCCTGCCGATATCCCCGCCGGGGAAGAAGAGGGGCTGGACCACGTAGCTATCGGTGGTGAAAGCCAGCCTGCCTTTTAGCTCCAGGATGGCGGAGTCATCAAGCTTTGCCAGAATGGTGTTGTCGAAAGCCCGGACAAAGCTCTTTTCCACCAGCTCGTGAGACAGCTTGCCACCGCTACCGTGGGCGAGCAGGATTTTATCTTTCAACCTTGCCTCCGTAGAGGTAGTAGGCGGAACAGCTTCCCTCGGAGGAGACCATGCAGGGACCGACCGGGTACTCCGGCGTGCAGGCTTTGCCGTAGAGGCGGCAGTCCAGCGGCGTCTTTACGCCGCGCAGGACATCGCCGCAGATGCAGCCTATGTGCTCGATAGCCGGCTCGGTCTTGATGTCAAAGGCAAGCCCGGCGTCAAAGCGCCGGTATTTCTCTCTCAGCTTTAAGCCGCTATCGGGCACTTCGCCGATGCCGCGCCAGTTCGCCGCGCATGGCTTAAAGACCTGCTCCATGATTTTGAGAGCCTGCCGGTTGCCCTGCGGCGTCACGCCGCGGCGGTACGCTATCTCGACTCTTGACTCTCCGTTCTCTACCTGTGTAACCAGCATATCGATGGCTTGCAGTATATCCACCGGTTCAAAGCCGGAGACCACGCATGGAATGCCGTAGTCCCGCGCGATGAAATCCCACGACTGCGAACCGATTACGGCGCTGACGTGTCCGGGGCAGATTAGCCCGTTAAGTTTCACTTCACCTGAATCGAGCAGGGCTTTAATTACAGGCGGACAGACTTTATGTAGAGAGAGGACGTAGTAGTTCTTCAGTCCCTTTTCCTCTGCCTGAAGCACTGAGGCGGCAATGGTCGGCGCCGTGGTCTCGAAGCCGATGCCCAGGAAGACTACGGACTTTGCCGGGTTAGCTTCGGCTATCTTTAGGGCATCCAGGGTTGAATAGACCATGCGCACGTCGGCGCCACAGGCTTTGGCTTCCTGAAGACTGGAGCGGCTCCCCGGGACTTTCAGCATATCGCCGAAGGTAGTGAGGATTACACCAGGAATGTTTGCCAGGGCGATAGCCTTATCAAGGTCGGAGTTGGCGGTGACGCACACCGGGCATCCCGGACCGGACACCATCTCGACTGTCTCAGGCA
>JAUYDO010000285.1 GCA_030691835.1 Dehalococcoidia bacterium
CCACTGGCTCAAGGGCATAGATACCGGCATTATGAACGAGCCGCCGATAAAGATTCTGGTGCAGGGGATAAACAAATGGCGCTACGAGAATGAATGGCCCCTGGCTAGAACAAAATGGACCAGGTTCTATCTCAGGGAAAACCTTAGTCTGAGCGAGTCTCCGCCCGTCGCCGATGAAAGGCCGGACAGCTTCAGCAACAAGCCCGGTCTCAGACCCAGAGAGGAAGTGCCGGCTATAAAATACACTACGGCACCGCTTACCAAAGACCTGGAAATTACCGGACCCAGCGCGCTGTACCTCCATGCCTCGCTGAGCACCGACGATGCGGACTGGATGGTAGAAATCAGGGATGTGGATAGCTCCGGCGCGGAGAAGCTGGTGAGCATGGGCTGGCTGAAAGCGTCGCACCGCGAGATTGATGAGAGCAGGTCAAAACCGTACCAGCCTTTCCATCCACATACCCGCAGTGTTCCGGTTGAGCCCGGCAAGGTTTACGAGTACCCGATAGACATACGCGATACCTCGATGGTGTTCAGAGCCGGGCACAGGCTCGAGCTGGTAATCAAAGGGCAGGATGCTCCCTGGGAGGGGAAGGAGTATTTCCGCGATGTATTCTGGCACCTGCCGAGAACGACGGAGACACTGCACACCATTTACCACAGTGCTCAATACGCTTCATACCTGCTATTGCCTGTGATACCGGGATAAAGTGAATATTGCTGTGGCGCAAGCCAACTGTCTTTCTATAGATGGCTCTGTTTCTGTCTAGTAAATGGTTTAGTGACCGATAGGAGTGGGAACGATGTCAAGGAACGTATTTGGCAAAGAGGTCTTCACCACGCTGGAAGAGATGGTTGTGCCGGAGCACACGGCACTGATGATTGTGGACCCTCAGAATGATTTCTGCAGTCCCGGTGGCTGTTTTGATAGATTGCCGGATGCCGATATGAGCCTGGTAAAGCCGTTTATTGAAAATACAGCGAGACTACTGTCAGCAGCCAGGCAAGCTAAGGTGATGGTAATATTTACTAAAGCTACTAACTACCCGGGAGGAATCTACAAATCGGCTCCCGACCTCGCCAGGAAGATCGAGTACCTCGACCCGGATGCACCGCTGATATGCGCCTACGGACAGTGGGGCGACGAGATTATTGATGGGCTTAAGCCACTGCCGGGCGAAATCGTGATAAGCAAGAACCGGCACAGCAGTTTTGCGGGCACTCATCTGGATATGCTTCTGAGGAGCAACGGTATCAAGACGGTGATAGTTACGGGAATAGCTACCGAGCGCTGTGTGCTGGCGACCATAGCCGGAGCCATAGCCCATGACTACTATGTCGTGGTGCCGAGGGACTGCGTGGCATCGGCAAAGCTCAATATACATAACGCCGCCTTGCTGGTGATGTCCGCAAATTTAATGAAAGACGAGTTTACCACCTCAGAGCGCATCATTAAAGCCTGGCAAACTTATAAGTCAGGAAATAGAGCAACTAAAACAAGTGCGTAATCCCCGAAATAAACTTGACGGCGCTCGCAGGCAACTGATAAAATCGTAAAAATACCCGTCTTACAGCCGCTGCGGCACTGGGACGGGAGGGAGGAAACAAATGAGAAAGCTCGTATTCCTTGCGGTAGTTCTGGTCTTGTCGGTCAGTCTGATCCTGGCGGCTTGTGCTTCGCCGGCACCGGCGCCACCACCAGCGCCGTCACCCAGCCCGGCGCCGAAACCGGCACCGGCGCCATCGCCTTCACCCACTGCGCCGCCTCAAACTATTACCCTGAGGTTCAGCAGTCAGTGGCCCGAGCCAAGCCCGAACCATCAGCTAATATTCAAGCCCATTATGGCGGAGATTGAGGAGAAGAGCAACGGCAGGATAAAGTTCCAGCTATTTGTCGGCGGGGTACTGGGCGGCGGAAATGACCAGTACGACATTGTTAGAACGGGTAAAGCCGATATGGGCACCCAGTCCGGACTTCAGTACATCGCGGGTCGGTTCCCCCTGGCTGATGTCTTTACCTTCCCGCTTGCCTACGCCAGTTCCGACGCAAATCAGGACCTGGTGCAGACTATCAGTGAAAAGTTTCTCGCCAAAGAAACGGCTGATGTCAAGGTTCTGAGCTACTACCAGTCCGGGCTCTTTTACCTTTACACCTCCAACAAGCAAATAAAGACCCTGGAAGATGTAAAGGGTTTGAAGATAAGGAGCGCAGGTGGACTGGCGACGCAGTCGCTTGCCGCCCTGGGGTCGGTGCCGGTACAGTTGGCACTGCCAGACTTATACATGTCGGCGCAGACCGGCGTCGTTGAGGGCGGTTTGTTCGGCGGTCCGGCTCTGCTCTCCTTCAAGCTGGACGAGGTCATGAAATATCAGCTCAACATAGTGATGAGCGCCGTCCTGCAAACGGTGCACTTCAATCTTGATAGCTGGGCAAAGATTCCCGATGACCTGAAAACTATCATTATACAGGCTGCCAGAAAAGCCGGTTACAACGAAAACAAGACGGTAATGGCTAGTAACCCTCCGGCGCTGGAGAAGCTGCAGAAGCGCGGCGGTGGAATAAACAATCTATCTCCTGAAGAGCTGGCGCGCTGGACCAGTGCACTCAAACCGGTGATAGAAAAATGGGTCTCGGACATGGAAGGCAAGGGGCTGCCGGCGAAAGAGCTTATGAACACAGTCCGGGAAGAAGCCAAGAAGAAGAATGTGCCATTCCCCTACTAGAAATCTTTGACGCAGTATGAACTCAAGAGGGGGCGCAAGCCCCCTCTCCCTTCATAATACCTAACCCGGACAAGCCGGAACAATTCTTAGCTATCAGCTTTCAGAAAGAGCTAATCCGCCTGAGGCGGACTCTTCGCAATGACAGTCCTTTTTCATTCTTCGTCGTCCGCCTGAGGCGGACAAGCTTTGCGCAAGACTCCAGATTTAAGGTACTAGAATACAAGTCCCAGGAACAGCCAATAGACAGCGATGTTGATAAGGGTAAGTGGCACTCCAACCTTAATGAAGTCCATGAAGGTCAGAGTCTCGTTGGAGCTTTTTTCGGCGTTCTGGATGATTATCACGTTGCTCGCCGCTCCGAGGATGGAGAAGTTGGCGGCGATGGTGCTTCCCGCCGCCAGTGCCATCATTTCCTTCACCGAAGCACCCAACTGCATCAGCACGGGTTGATAAAGCGCCACAAAGGGTACATTGGAGATGAGCTGGCTCAGCAGGACGCTGATGCCCAGTATCACGCCCGTCGAGGTCAGAGTCAGGTGTGCGGCGTTGAGAACCGACTGGAAGAATCCGGAGTCCCAGACGCTCTCCATGAGTACAAACATCGCGGCAAAGAAGATAAGGGTATACCAGTCAATCCGCTTTATTACTCCGAACCTCCGCGGGCTTAGCAGTATGATGGGCAAAGCGGATGCCAGGGCGATATAGGTCAGCCTGAAGTCGATTTTCAAGCCCGCCAGCACCGTGCCAATCTTCGCCAGCACCAGGATAACCAGCAGAATCAGAGATATTTTTGACAGCGTAGCCAGCCGCCGGTCCTTAATTTCCACAACGGAATTATTCGGCAGTTCACCGCGGAAATGTCTTCCGTAGAAAAGCCGCAACACCAGGTAAGCCAGGAAAAGGTTTACCATCGTTGGGACCAGCAGATACGTAAAGAAGGTCACAAACGGGCTGGATAGACCGCTGTTGATGGCAATCAATAGATTCTGCGGGTTACCTATGGGACTCATGACACTACCTATGGTTATGGCAAAAGCCAGGGCGAGGAGGAGGACCTTTGCCGGAGCGCCGGTCTTTTTGGAGAGAACCAGCATCACCGGGGTGCCGATAATAGCCAGCGTGTCGTTCATCAGAAACGCGGATAGGGTTCCCATGCCGAAAAGGACTACAAGTATCAGGTGTGACAGGGTGCGCGCCCTTCTGAATAGCCGGTGAGACAACTTGGACAGGTAGCCGCTCTCGTCAAGAGCCTGTCCCACGATGAACATGCCGAAAAGGAAGAGCATAACGTCCGGGTTTATCGCCCTGAGAGCGCTCCCCGGAGTGATTTGCCCCGTGACCAGAACACCACAGGCGCCGGCGAGCATCACCTGCCAGATACGGTATCTTATGTTCAAAAACTGCCTTACGGCAATAAGGACGAATACAGCTAACAGGACTATTATGGAAATCACTTACGTGTTTGCCTTCTACCTGATATTCTATCCCCGAGCCTAAAAAATCACAAGCCCGCTGGCTATCAGGAATATGACAGCTCTTGGTCTGAAAATAACCTCACCTGTCATTGCGAGCCCCGACGTAGTCGGGGCGTGGCAATCTCAGAACTTTGTACAACGCTGTTCTTTGAAAGTAAACCGCATATTCATTATTCCCCGATAGTCTCATTGAGACCATTGACAAAAGCCCGGTGATAAGGTATATAATATAAATACCATAAGTAAACGATTACTCACATCAGTATGCGCTTACTTATATCAGTAAACGATTACTTACATTATGGAGGTGCTGGGTGGGTTTCTTTAAGAAGAAGGTAGTCAAGGAAATCTCCGGTGGCGCCTGGGGACATCTGGTTACGGTGCACAAAATTGACGTCGATACGTTATCTAAAGACATCAGATGCGTCGAAAAAGAAGGAACCACAAGCAATGGGATTCCGGTCACGTTTCTCCGTGTCTTCAGACCTAAAGAAGCACAGGATAAGGGAGTAAATATCGTTGGCTGGGAGACCTTTGATGAGCACCCGGAGCTTGTACTCTTTGAAGGTTACCTGGCAAGGGACAATAACGCCCGACTTGAGCGCAAGAGAGCTTAGGAGAGGTTGTAGAACATGGTTATTTGTCGTTGCTTCCATATATTGGTGAAGGTCAGGCTGGAAGAAGATGGCTAAGAGAAAGCGCCAAAGTCGAACACGACAACAAGTAGGAAAGGCAGCGGCACCACCGCCGGCTATAGGGCTGCCCGCGGAGAGAAAGGATGTAACCAGACCGGTGACAGCCGTGGCGTCGCAGACTCTTCAGCGGCAATACGTATTAGCGGACTTGAAGCGTACCGCTATCGCCGCCGGGATTGTCATATTAATTCTTCTGGTAACCTATTTCACAGGAATTTGAATGAACTCTACGAAAAATGACTGAAGGGAGGAGACCATGGCACAAGATACGGTTGGTAAGGAACTAAAACAGGAGCAAACAAGCGTCCCAGTTGAAGCGAAAAAGAAAGCTAAACGAAGTTTTTGGCAATCCTTCGGAACCTTTTTAATCATGGGCGGATGGCTCCTGATTCTGGTTGTTATCCTGGGTATCGTGATTGCCATATCGATATTGACCGCCGCCCCTAAACCAGGCTAATTGCCAGTATTGTTTTAGTCTAATTTGATAAAAGTATATCGTCGCACATGGTTACGTGATTACAGGAGGAGGAGATGAGCAGGTTAGACGCAGGTAAAGAAGTTGAGAAGATTCAGCAGAGCCTGATGGAGGCTGAGAAGTCAGCGGGGCAAAAGAAGGGAAGCCGCGCCGGCAACATTGCGAGGCAGGTCCTTATGTACGCTGCCCTGGCGCTGATAATAGCTGTAGTGGTGCTCGCCTTACTCAGAAGATAGCTTTGCGGGGTGGAAACTTACAGGGAGACATGGTTGGGGTGCCTCTAAATAATGCAATCAGGCAGACCTTACCTAACGGTCTGCCTTCTGCTACAATACAATATATCTGATGTTCTATTTTAGTCCCTTAAAAATAAAATCTTGCGCAAAATGGAAAAAACTGGCTTGCGGACAGGCAGGGACGCCTGTCCTACCGCGGTACAACAGGCCTCCGTGCCTGTCGCGTCCTTTTCTTTTGGTTCCGGCTTGTCCGGGTTAGGCTTTAAAGCCTTCGGACCTGGCTACTTCCAGGATAATCTGGACGAGGTCATTGACTACGGCTTCAGCTATCTTTTCCCCGGTCTCGCGGCTGGCGACGGTCGGGTCACCCATCACCCCGACCCCACTGCCCAGCTTTGGAAACTTCCTGCGCGAGTGATAGAACACGCGGTTAGCACCGTAGAAGTCGGGAGAGACCCACTTCTCAGACAGAGCGTATTTTGGTATTTCTTTGACCACTTTATCAAGCTGAACGTTCTCCGGCTGGATGACCAGGGATAGAGAGGTCTCCAGCTCATCGGCGTGCAGGGAGGCTTTAGATTTACGAATTTTCGGGATGGTCTCGAATCCGAGCGCCCACCAGTTAAGGGCGAAAAGCCCGGCGTCTTGGTATTCAAGGTTTACCTGGCGCAGTCCGGCGCTTATGGGAACAACATTGGAGGCGTGCCCGTTCAGGAAGATTATGTTCTGGAAGCCCTGGCTGACGAAGCTACGGGCAATGTCAGCGATGAGCCTGGTCTCCGTGTCCGCCGAGATGCCGATAGTCCCCGGGAAGCTCTGGAATGTCGTTACATCCGTATAATGAATGGTAGGCGCGACAATGACCCTGAGCTTGTGTTCAGCGATGACCTTCTTAGCCGCCTGCTCCGCCAGGTACGTGGCACAGCGTGAGTCCACGCTAAGGGGCAGGTGCAGGCCGTGCTGTTCCACGGAGCCGACGGGCACCACCAGTACATTTGTTTTCTTCAATAGCTCCTCGACATCAGCCCAGGTCATGTCATCAAGTCTAATCTTCATGCTCTCCCTTTCTGCCTCCATCTGGTTTACATTTAGCTCGCCAGAACGGAAGCGTAATAATACACCGCCACACCGGCGAAGAGGACGCTGTCCAGCCTGTCAAGCAATCCGCCGTGACCCGGCAGTACCTTGCCTGAGTCCTTGACTCCCATATTGCGCTTGAACAGGGACTTGACCAGGTCACCGAGCTGACCCACCACGCTAATCACCACACCCACCAGGATAGCCTGCCGGTAGCCAATAGAGGTATGCAGAACTGCAACAATGATTATGCAGACCAGCACCGCGCCGATT